>NZ_JBQTGI010000007.1:0-287283 GCF_052400645.1 Saccharicrinis sp. GN24d3 | reverse complement strand
ATCCCATGGCTCTACAACTACAAACTTGACTTTAGATTTAAATAGTGTAATGTATTCTTGCTAAATAAAATCGTTGATTACTTTCGGGAGCATCCTTCTGGTGAGTTGAAGTTGATGCAACGAAGTGTCTTGATTTAAAGTAATTTCAATGTGTAATAGGATTTCTAACGCCTATTGCGGGTTAAACTCATTGCATTTCCTGGCAAAACAATTTATACAAAAAAAGCGTTGCCAAGGCAACGCTTTTTTTATGGTGTTATTCCAAGTATTGCTTAAAAATTCATTTCTCCTGCCGAGTATTGCTTAACCAAAGACATTACTGCTTTAGAACATCCTTCTTCGCCACCTCTAAACGAGAACACAATGTTGTAAACTTTTGACTTACGGCAAATGAACTCGAATGAATCGTACATTTTTCCGCTTTCAAAATTGCTTACCAACATTTTATCTCCATCGTACAGCTGCATAATTACCTTTTCAGGATTACCCATTCCGTTGGCTGTATTAAACTTATAGTGACTCCTGCTGTTTAAAATGACACTAAACTTCACGAATCCTGTTTTCGTATCTTTTTTTGCTTTTTTTATATCAACAGAAAAGTCTTTCATATACTGGGCGTCACCCATCTCTTTTAAAGCCTTTTTAAGCAAATCGTCGCCACACTGTGCATAATTTGTTGCCGAGAATACGGTTACAAGTAGAATTGCTAAAACTAATATTTTTTTCATCTGCTCAATTTTATTTTTCTTACCTAATAAACATTTAAACTTGACATCACCACTATTATTATGTGTCTGTTGTAAGAATATGATTTACTTGTTAATTCCGGTAAAGATAGTCTTATACATTAAATTACCTATGAAACAATAAAGTCCCTTAAACCACTTATTTCAGCAACAATTTTATCTACTTGTTCGGGCGTAATCTCCACATGGCTAATTTCATCTTGCACGATGATTAAGGTTCCATCTTTCTCGATCCTTTTCGGCTCGCCATATTCCGTTGTTATCTTAACATCGGCATACGCCTGTTTAATTTGCTCCATTCTGGTAACCATTTCCGCAAAGTTAGGATCCTGGCTATAATTCTCTAAAATGATCAATAAAATATCGATGATGTCCTTCTGTTCTGCAATTCTGTTAACTAATTCTGCATCATTGGTTTCCTTGATCACACTTCCGGAGATGTACAAACCTTCAATCCAGGCACCCGTTACAATTAATGTACTTACATTACTTCTGTTCTGTTCTCTAAGATAAGTATCCATCTTATTGAAACTACTTACAGATACCTCCATCAAAGAGTCCAGGTTGTTGCTGTTACTAGCCATTTCCTTTAAAGCGGCGAAATCGAAAAATTGACCCACTTTAATGCCTTCAGCCAGTTCTTTTACCGATAATAAATAGGAAACTACAATATTGTTCTTGTTAAAAGTATTGATATAACCCAAATCGGCACTGAAAACACCCAGGTTAAGTGCTCTTTTAAAGGTTGTGTTGTAGTCATCCACATTTTCGGGTTTGTTCAATATTTTTTGCGAGAAGGCGGCACCAGACTTTTGGATCAACGAGGCCATCTCAACCGGAGAGGAGATGTTTTGAATCACATCGCCCATAATATCTTCCGACAACTGCAACGGTGCCTCTACATCCGATTCTGATATTGAAAAATCATCATCGCCGGCCTCCTTACTCTTTCCGGAATTACCCGAACAAGCAGAGAACAATAATATTCCACCAAATATAGCCGTTGTATAAAATAATTTCTTTAGCATGATATAGGTTGTTTAAATAATAAAAACTTCTGATTTATACTAGATACCTGTTAAAAGGTTACTTTTTTAGATACTTTAATTCTCCAAAAAACTTAAATGATTTACGAAGCAGGTCGAAATAAAGAATAACATACATTAAAACGCTAAATATCCACACCATACATATGTTAAACCAAAGGGTATCGAAATAATGACCCGCAAAATGCTTTTGGGGCGCAAAAAAGTGGGTTCGGATTGACAAGGCACTTTCCGGCTCAGGCAGTTGATAAATGGGGTCTACATTCTGAATTAGTTTGTCGCCCTCCCTAAGTATTTTATTCTTTTCGAAGACCTTACGTACAATATCAGAAATACTTTCGTTGAGATTCTGATCTCTTACCGCATTAAATTGCTCCTTTCCGTATTTAGACATCGCCAGGTTGATCATTTTTTCCTTCCTGGCGGATGCTCTTACGAATCGATTGGTATAATACTCCTTAAGTTTTTCAATATGGGCTGTTAACGACGAATACATTTTAGGGGTAAAACTCTCGGGGGTGAGCTGGTCAACATTGTCAAATTGTATTTCATTAACCCTGGTATTTTCCTTACTTATTTCGTTATACAATAATGCAAGATCCTGCTTGTAACTTTTAGCGTCCTCTTCTGGTTTATTTTTATCGATATGCTTTTTACAAGCATTTAAAATATCATCTACTTCCTGTAAGTAATGTACTATTTTGTAATCTGTAGTACTTTCTTCCTGTTCCACATCAAAAAACAACTTTTTAAACTTGTTGTTTTTGTACTGGTCCACAATAAGTCCTTCGTAAATCCAACGCGCGGGCATAAACTCTGCAATTAAAGGTACTTTGTCGGCACTTGAGATATCCCGGTTAAGTTTATCAAAGGTAAACATGGCGCCACCCAGCACCATTTGCGGAATCATGACAAGTGGAATAAGGATATAAATGGTAACAATAGAGTTAAACGAGGCTGACAATATCAGCCCTAGAATGTTGGCAAAGGCAGAAACCGAGAACAAGGCCAGCCAAAACTCAAAATACATTCCTTTTATGCCCAAAACGGTATTAGCAACGCCCACAAACAATGCCATCTGCAGGGCAGAAATAGTGAACAATATGAGCACTTTAGATACCAGATAACTCGATCGGGAAAGATTTAAGAACGATTCTCGTTTTAATATTTTGGCATCTTTAAAAATTTCTTCGGCACTAACGATCAATCCGAAGAAAAGAGCCACTACGATGCCCATAAAAATATAGGGAGGGATGTTTTCGTTATCCCTAAAAATATACATATTGGAATCGGGATCTACGATATATCGGATCAAGAAAGACAAGATAAGTCCTAATATCGGGGCTTCTAAAAGGTTAAGCAATATGTATTGCTTGTTGGCCACTTTCGAGAAGAAATCCCTGCGTGTATAAATTTTAAACTGCTTTAACCAAGCCGGTATGTTTAATGATTGTGGCGGTGCAGAATCAACCTCCTCAATTTCCGGAATTTTAATGTTTTCCTTATAAAAACCATTCCATTCCTGCGGACTCGTTTTCCGTTTGTTGGTGTAGTTTCCATATTCGTCCAACACATTGGCATCGATAATGTTAAACACCATTTCGGGATTGAGGTTACCGCATTGTGGACATTCCCCCTGATCGCTGTTAATCTGCTCATCCAATTGTTTAAAGTAGATCAGCGATTCACTGGGGTTTCCGTAATAAACCGGGTATCCTCCCGTATCCAGTATAAACATCTTATCAAACATTTTATAAATGTCGGATGATGGTTGATGGATCACTACAAATATTAATTTTCCTTTTAAGGTAAGCTCCCTCAAAAGGTTCATCACGTTTTCCGAATCCCGGGACGATAATCCAGATGTAGGCTCATCAACAAACAATATGGCAGGTTCTCGGATAAGTTCCAACGCAATGTTTAAGCGCTTTCGCTGTCCCCCGCTAATCATCTTATTCAAAGGCGAACCAACCTTTAAATTTCTACGCTCAAATAAACCCAGGCTTTGAAGCGTATCGTTCACCATTCCGGTAATTTCTTCCTCGTTTTTATCTTTAAAACACAGCTTGGCGTTGTAATAAAGATTTTCGAACACTGTTAACTCTTCGATCAACAAATCGTCCTGTGGAATTAGCCCGATTACACCTTCCAATTTATCTTTTTCGGTATGAAGATTTTGGCCATTAATTCTGACCTCACCCACACTAGGGGATTCCGTGCCCGAAAGAACGTTCAGCAATGTTGTTTTACCCGCACCACTGGCACCCATTATCCCTACCAACCGACCGTGCTCCTCGGCCAGGTTTACATCACGTAGACCAACGCCGCCATTTTTAAAAGTAAAACCTAATTTATCGACAACATAAGAAATCTTGGCTGTAGTGGCATCGCTCATAAAATGGCCCACCACATCGGTATAATAGATTGGTGCGCCTGCCGGGAATTTCAAAAAGCTACCTTTGGGAAATAAATATATTCTTCGCTGACTTAACATAAGCCCGTTTAAGAATACTTCCTGGCTACCGGTGTACCTTAAAAAGTACAAATCGGCACTTTTTATTCTTAGGATAAGCACATTACCATCTAGCTTTCCGGTTCTGATGTGCTCCCGTTTAACCCCATGGTATTCGCTGGAGTTAATTACCATTAAATCTTCTATATCAAGCTCTTTAAGGTTGTTGTTTACCACAAAAGCTTCAATGCCCTTTTTCTCTTCTTCGGGCATTCTAAACACATCGGCTGCCGTATTTATAATTGCCATTCGTTGGTCGGTAAACCTTCGGTCGGCATTTATTAGTTCGTACATCCTAACCAGCACTACAACTTTTTGTTCCTTGTTGAGTTGCTTGTTAATCTTTTTACAGATCCCGATTATTCGCACGGAATCCTTCATGGAGGTAAGTTTCACCTTACCAGCTTCGTCGTTGCTACGGTTAACTTTTTTATCTACAGAGTGTTTTTGAAACAAAGCAAAATACGCCTCGACAGCCTCGGCACTTAACTGGCTTTTTAAAAAGTTTTTTACATACTCTATTTCAGTATCTTGCACACCACCATCTTGTTTGGCAATTAGACCAAACAGTTGCATCAGGGCTTTTAAAATTTCTTCACTCATATATTAATGTATCAACAACTACTAGAAATAATTAGTCGGTATAGGCTTCGTACTCAAACGGTATCTCAACAATATCGGCATATTCCTCACCTGCTTCCAACATATCCTCTTCCTCTTCGTGGTAATGCCAGATAATTTTAACCTTGTTGTCGTTTTCCACAATCTCTTCAAACTTCAGTAAAATATCCAAGATAATTTTTGAGGAGGCGGTGTTAAAATATTCCAATTTAATATTGAAATTTGTTTCATCGTTCGGTCCTGCTTCTGCATAAGCGTCAATCCAATCTAAAATTGGCTGATAAAATTGGTTTACATCTTCCGGCAACGATCTTCCTGAAATTTCAAATTTCCCGTTGTCCTTATCCAGAATTACGTTAGGAGTATCATCGGTTCCCTGAATATTGATAACTTCCATTGTTAAATTTTTATTTGTTAATTACTTACTACGTTTAATTGTCGATGTCAAAATAAAAAATGAAACTTCTTCATTAAGTTTCTTAAACTGGTAGCCTAATGCACTACCTGTTTTTTTGGCAATATCGATCAGTCCTAATCCGGCACCACCTTTATCCGAAATTCTACCATCGCGCATTTGGGCCTTGTAAAGTTCCGAAAGACCTTTTTTGTCCAAAGAATTGACTTGTTCAAGGTTGTCGGTTAGTCCCGGTACTTTAGTATTTTTAATAATGTTACCGGTAATAATGTTATAAGAATCTTCGCCTTTACTCACCATAACGATACCGCGACGTTCGTCTCCATCTTCGCCCATAGAATCGGCATGCTTACTTATATTTTGCAAGCATTCAACCATTACATTGAACACTTTCCTCTGAACAGCATTGGATTCCTCGCTTTTGGCCAAATTTTTCTCGGTTAACGAGGTAAAGGTTTTTGTGATTTCTTGTGTCACTTCACCTTCGTAAACCAAGCTAATTTCATTTGTTTTCATAGTTCGGTAAAGCTGGTAAGCAAAATCCAAAAAACTATGGTTGTCAATATTTCCCATTTAACAAATATTTAAAATGCATATTTACAATTCAATACCAATCATCAATACGTCGTCCACTTGTTTTTCCTCTCCCATCCATTGGTAAAAATCTGACGAAAAATGGCGTTCAAAATGTGCCATACTCAAATCGTCGCTTTCTGTTAAGGCTTCCCTGATCCTTTTCGACTGGTATTTACGTCTTCTTTCTCCTCCTAATTGATCGGGTAATCCATCCGAGAAGATAAAAATCTTATCTCCTTCCCGGTAAGGAATTTCGTGATTTTCAAACTCCCTTTCCTTCTTCTTCAACAAAGGTTTGCCTCCAATACCTTTGCGGCTTCCTTTATACTCTGTAAGTTCTCCTTCTCGGAGCAAATACAAAGGATTATGTGCTCCGGCATACTGTATGGTCTTCTTTTCCTTATCGATCTTACACAATGCCAAATCCATTCCATCCCGACCGTTGTTGCCTTCTTCATTCTGCTTTAAAGTGGTCCTAACCCCATCGTGCAGAAGGTCCAATATTTTGGCGGCATTAAAGTTGTTGTCAATATTTACTATGTTATTCAACAAGAAATATCCGATAAAGGATAACAATGCGCCCGGAACGCCGTGACCAGTACAGTCTACGGCTGCCACGTAAAAAGTTTCATCTTTTTGCACAAACCATGGAAAATCTCCACTTACAACATCTTTGGGACGATAGAAAATAAACGAGCGTGGAAAGTGATGTCGAATGAAAGACGTATCCGGCAGAATTGAGGTTTGTATTCTTTGGGCATAATTGATACTGTCTGATATCTTCTTGTTTTTCTCCTTGATATCCTGCTCAATCCGCTTCATTTCCGTCATATCATGTGCTACAAACAATACCGATTCCAGTAAGTTCTCCTCATTCAGCTCAGGTATGGCTTTAATTTGCATTATTTTATCGCCGTGTGGCGAAGTAATTTCCAGCTCATCAATAATTTGCTCTTCGTTACGTTTGATTTCTATCAGCACTTTATTAATAAATCCGATGAACCTTTCATCAATATGCAGATCGTTGATTCTTTTCTTGGTGATCTCCTGGATAGAAAGACCAATAAAATCAGATACCGCGGGGTTGGCATAAACCAGCTTTCCTGTAGTATTTATGCGAAGAATCATATCCGGTGAATTTTCCGAAAGTGACTGCATCCTACTTTTCATCCGTTCTTCTTTCTCCGCTCGTATACGCTCTGTAATGTCCTGCGTATTAAATATGATCCCCTTTATAGCGGGGTCGTGCAAAAGGTTTTTCCCTTTGGTTTCCAGAAACAATTTCTCACCCGATTTTTTAAGATAAGCATATTGTGCCATACTCTCGCCACCCGGTGTTTGTTTTAGATATTCAAACAAGTTGTTAATCGTTCTGTAACCTTTGGGCGTCATCATTTCGGGATCCATTCCTATGATTTCTTCATCATCCCTATAGCCCAGGATTCTTTTTACCGAAGGGCTTTCAAAAACAAGTTGCTGGTTTTCGTCGTATATGGAAATAAACTCAGACGCGTTAGTTAACAAAGCGACCATACGTTTCTGCCCATGCTCTACCTCCTGGATCTTGGATTCCAACAATTCATTGGATAGTTCCAGGTCTTCCTGAGCCATCATCATTTCCCGGGCATTCTCCTTCAGTTTTTCTTCGTTCTGCCGCAGGGTAACAGTCATCTCCTGCGATTCCTTCAGAAGGACTTCCGTTTGCGCATTTATCTTTTGGGCGTAAATTGTTCTGCCAATTATGGAGCTTAGCTCCTGCGCAAATTCAAGTTTATAGACAGGAATATGGTCGTGCATAAACCCTATCTCAACGATGCCTTGCAGCTCCTCCTCCTGCATCAAAGGCAGAATGATCAAGCTCTTAGGTTTTACATCGTTTAACAAACCAGATGTTACCGTAAAATAATCATCCGGAATTTCGGTGCGATAAATCATCGCCTTTTCGTATGCAACCTGCCCCACAAGGCCTTTGCCAATCTCAAACTCCTGATTTATGAATCGCTGCCTGTTAAAGGCATAGGTGGCTCTGCTAACCAGCTTATTTCCTTCTAAAAGATAAAATGCCCCTTGAATACCATCGGTATAGTCAATGATGGCTTTTATTATTTCAATGGAAAGTTCATCAATATTACGATACCTGCGTAATACCTCATTGATGATATCCTTCCCGTTAGTAATCCATTTTAATTCCTCTTCTTTTTTGTTGGTTTCCATCAGGTCCTTAGCCAGGTTCAACAACGAAGAATTATTTTTATTTATGTGCAGGATTTTATTATAGTCGCCTTTACGAATCAGATCGGCTACTTGGTTATTATATTGAAGCTCACCCTTAAGTTTGGCCAATTCTTTTTGCTGCTTGTTTTTTAGTTTTCTGTCATGATTAATAAAAACGACAGCCCCTAACGAAACACCTATTATTAATAGGTCTACAAACCATACCAACCAGGTAGTATGTATTTTAACAATCGTATTCATCGAAAAGGGTAAACGCATAAAATCAATGAATCCAGTCCATGTCATCAAATAAATCACGATTAAAAAAGCAGCTATAAAAAAGCTTTCTTGCTCTTTGATGGATGAAAAGTTGAGATATTCCCGTATGTATTTGTTGATCCTTTTAGCAGGCATAATTTCAATTTATAAAGACATTGCGTCTGCAAGATAATTATTCAAATGTTCCCATTGGTTGTTAATGTACACATGTCCAAAGGTGGCCATTTCTATTAGGCCAATACACTGATTACCTTTGACAATAGGCAATAGGTAAATGTATTTGGGTAATGACGATCCCGAACACGATTCTATATTAAAATAGTCTTCGTCGACGTCTTCAATTAACTTACATTTTTTATCTGCGGCTACTTGACCGTTTAATCCTTCCCCCAAAACAAATTTTTTAGGGTGAATATTCGAATCGAGACCGTAAGTGGCTTTTACGCTAAAACTTTCAGAAAGTTTGTCATAAAGGTAACATACACCCAAACCAAGTTCATATTGCTTTGCCAAATTTGTTAAAACCTGCTTCGCCATTTCATCTTGACCAGCCGATTCCCTCAGTCCTGCAGTTAAGATTTGGCTTATTCTAAGGTATTCGTTTTCACCTGTTTTAAAGTGTGTGCCATCGTTCTTTTTGTGCTTAATTTCTTCTTCCAGTTTAGCTATCTCCCCGGCATGTTCAGTATCTTTTGCCTTAAGCAATTCTTCGTTCATAATATTTTGACTTATGCTTTCCCTGATATGACGGTCGTAGAAATAGACGATGCTTAAAAAAAGACCAAACGAAATAAACTCTACGATAAAAAATTTGGGCATGAACATAAATTCCTGAACAAACCAATATTTAGCTAAAGCCAACAAAAATGCGCCTGCCGCAAAATAATATAACCTGTATAATACTTTTTTACTCATTGCATAATTATTCAAGGCTGTTTAAAAAATTTATGATCCCATCCGGTGATAAAATTTCGTCCGGAGTAAAAAGTTGTAAGGTAGATTTGGTCATGGTTTCCACATCACATGTTTTTGGATCCTGCACAATCGTATGCCCTTTTTTAGTATTTACTTCTTTCATTCCATTAGCACCATCCTTATTGGCTCCGGTAAGAATTATGCCAATCATTTTATCTCTGAATGCGGTTGCGGCCGATGAAAACGTATAATCAATTGAGGGTCTGCTATGGTTGCAAACGTTTTCGGTGGATAGACTGAATGTAGAATCAAATTCAATAAACATATGGTAATTCGATGGAGCCAGGTATACTTTTCCGCCTTCTATTTTGTCTTTATCGAAAGGTTCCACAACCGGTAAGTTTGATTTAAGATTCAACCCTTCGAGCAGGCCGGAACGAATATGCTTTAACCGGTGCATACAGATAATAACCGGATACTTAAAATCGGATTTTATGTTCGAAAGAATTTTTGAGACTATTGAAAAGCTTCCTGCAGACCCTCCAATAACTATTCCCTTATAAAATGTTCCCATATCTTTTATTCTAGATAAATTTATGAAACCCGGTAGATTTGCTCGCTGCTGTCGAATAGAACGAAATCGTGCTCATGTTCCTTCAATAGTTTCTCCTTAATACCCATAACAAGAAAAGCATCCTTATTTAAGCTACGCTGCAAGTGCTGTTCGGCATCCGACTGCAATTTACTATTATAGTAAAGCATTCTGTTTCGGAACAAGGTAACACCTATATTCTCTGCCGGAACAACATTGAAGAAGTTACCTTGTAGAAATTCCACCTGGTTAATCCAGTTTTCGTTGACCAATCGGATATTTCCGTTCCCCTCAACAAAGTGATTTTCGAAAACCGTTCTAAGCTCCAGACGCTTATAATTGTTTTTGTTCAGCTCTAAATTTTTATTGTTAACTTTCCCTTGCTTTATTTGGCTTATTCGCCTGTTACTGTAAACATTACAGTATATTTTAGCCCTCTCCATGAGGTTTTCTTCTTCCAGGATAACGATCAAGGAAAACAGTTCTTCCGCAGAAACGAGTTCGGGAAACCAAAACGATAAATTTCCTTCTTCCAGGTCAGGTAGTATTTTCCCTCTCAATGTTCTCCAGAACGAAGGATCACGGAACATTTCGTTCTCCTCAACGGGAAAAAAATAACAAAAATCGTCGATTATTGTACCGTTTTTGATCTCCTGAATGAATGAACTTGCATTTTTTACCTTTAATTCGTCGAACAAAAAGGCGAACCTTCTTCTAAGGAAAGAAAACGCATAATTGCTGTAATCCATCTTAAGAATCTCGGATAGAACAGCTGTTATTTCCCTTATATCGATTATTGTAGGACCAATTGCCATTAGACTATTTGTACTTTAAATGAAAGGTGTTGCTTTTAGTGTACACCATGCCATGTTTCACAAAACGGGTTTTAAAAAATCCGTGCAGTGCCTCATGGGTACCTAAAATAAGTACACCACCATCATATAATTTATCAAAGAATTTTCTTACAATTTTAAGTTGCAACTCCGGATTGAAATAAATAAGCACATTACGGCAAAAAATAACGTCGAATTTTTGATAAAAAGGTATTTCCTCAACTACCAAATCGTGACGTGTAAACTTTGGAACCCTGTTAATGAAATCTTTAATCTTTATTTTATCATTTTCTTTGTCTACATCAAAGTAATGCTCAAAAGGTTTAGCCTTCGGTTTTATTTTATCCATCAACTTATTGTACACGTCGATGTATTGAGCGTTGAATTTTAAGTCATATTCACCTTTTTTGGCGGCCCTTAAAACCTTGTTGTTAAGGTCGGAAGCAACCACGTTGGCTTTACCCAACAAACCTAACTCATTAAACAATATCAGGTTAGAATACACTTCCTGTCCGGTGGAGCACCCGGCATGCCAAATGTTGATATTATTTTTCCATTTAAGGCCGGGAAAAACATGTTTAAACAAATATTCCCAGGTTTCCTGGTTTCGAAAAAGTTCTGTAGTATTTACCGTTATATCATCGACCAACTGCTCGCAAAAGTCCACATCGGTCTTGGCCCTGCTCAGAAGGTCGCCAATATTTGTATTTTGATCCTTCAGGATTTTATCGATACGCCGCTGGATTGAACTATCGGAATAATCGCAAAAGTTATAGGGCGTATGCACTTTAAGTTCTTGAAGAAAATCTTTAAACGTAATACTACTCACTTTACCACGGTGTAAAATTAAAACAACTCAACTTCCACGTTTTGGATAAACGCTGTAAATGCATGGTCATCTCCAACTTGCGCCTCAGATAGCAAGAACAGTACGGGTATATCGTCACCAAATTTGTTTTTAATATTTACCTCTTTACGCTCCCCTATCACCTTGTTCTCCTCGGTAGTGACATAGGCTTTTACAAAAGGATCTTTTTGGGCGGTTTCGGTGGAGAATAGCGTTGAAATATGTTGACCCAATACTTCATTTCTTTCGTAACCCCAAAGTTTTTCGGCGGCCTCATTAAAGAACTCCATTATACCCTGTTTGTTGGTAGTAATGATTGCATCAAGTGCACCTTCCAACATTTTTTCGTTTCGTATTTTAACGGCCTCTATTTCTTTAAACTGCTCCTTCATCTCGTCGCGGGCCTGTTCCAGCAAAACGCCCAGTTCTTCCTTAGAACTCTTCATCTGCTCTTCCATACGAACCTGATCGGTAACATCGTTCTCGAGACTCAATATTTTAACAATATCGCCGTTGTTATCAATAACAGGGGTATAAGTTGCCAGTAAAAATATTTCCTCGCCCAATTTGGTCCTTCGTCGAACCCTTCCTTTAAAATTATGACCGTTTTTAAGGTCGGATAATATTTTGGTAAGCTCATCAAGCTCATCTTGGAAAAAGAATATTTTCAGGTTTTGCCCCTCTATTTCCTCCGGAAGATATTTGAATGTTCGCAAGAACAGCTGATTCACCGAAATAAGTGATCCATCGGTTTCGAACTCGCAACTGATTGCGGAGTTGTCAATAGCTTCCAGGATTCCCTTCATTTCTACCTCACGTCTGTCCGACTCTTCCTGCGTGGCCTGCATTTCTTCCAGATTTTGTCGTAACTCTTCTTCTTGCTGCGACATTTTCTCGGCCTGTATTTGTGTTTCGTGCAGTAGTTTTGTGGTTTGAATATTAATTTGAACAGCAGATATTGTTGAGGCAATACTTTCTGCGGTTTTTTCTACAAACTCAATTTCAAAAGGCTGAAATTCGCTGAAAGATGCGAGTTCGATTACACCATAAATTTCATCATTCACCTTAAGGGGGACAATGAGTAAGGCTTTTGGGTTGGCCTCACCAAGACCGGATGTTATGGTAACATAATCGTTCGGTAAATCGGTAATATAAATGGTCTCTTTTTCCAGTGCGCATCTGCCAATTAATCCGTCGTCCCACTTGACTTGCTTATCGGCATATTTTTTTCTGTCGAAAGCTATGCAAGCCGTGAGTTCAAAAAACTTTTCGTTTTTATTGTTTGCTTTGGACAGAAATACGCCTCCCTGGTTAATTTTTAAATAATTTACCATGTAACTGATAATATTGTATGAAAGCACCTCCAGGTTATCGTTGTCCTTGCGCAGAATCTCTGCAAACTGCGCTAATCCCTGTGTTACCCAGGTTCGTTGTTCTTCCTCAACCCTGCCTTGCTCCTGTTCCTTTTTGCTTTTTATTAAATAGTCGCGAAGTTTTAACAACGATTTGCTGAGCTGATCCTTTCTTTCCGAACCAATATTTACTGCATCCAGATTTCCGTGCCTCAGGTTATTGACAAACTTAAGGATCATATCTGATCGCTTGGCCTCGGCCTTGATAGACTTGCGCTGTTTGCGAATAATTTTTGTAAACGAAAGTGCCAAAGCATATCCTATGGTACCGGTCACAAACGGCAACAATACCAATAACCACATTCCGGGAAACAGATAAAACATATCCGCCATGCTTCCATTGGTTTGCAGTAACACTTCAGAGTTCCGGTTCATCAGGATCACCCCTATCACAACGAAAAATCCGAACAAAATTCCCCTAAAAGTATATTTCCCTAAAATACGCGACAATTCAAGCTTTTTCACAATGATTGTATTAAAATTTACAGACCTTTTTATAAGGTCCGGCGAAATTATAAACTTTTTATCACAATACCACTCCAATAAATAATGGTAATGTTTATATTAACTTTAACAGGTAAGGCGCCATCTCATCCAACGACATGATTTTATCGGCAGCACCTAACCTAGCAGCTTCTTTGGGCATTCCATACACAACTGAGCTGCTTTCGTCCTGGGCAATGGTATGTGCTCCGGATTCTTTCAGCTCGAGTAGGCCTTTGGCGCCATCATTGCCCATTCCGGTCAATAATATGCCCGTGGAATTTTTGCCGGCATAGCGCGACGCGCTTCTAAAAAGTACATCTACCGAAGGGCGATGCCTGTTTACCAAAGGACCGTCCTTCACCTCTACAAAATATTCTTTACCCACCCTTTTAAGCAGCATATGATGATTCCCCGGCGCAATTAAAACTCTCCCCTGGTATAACTTATCTCCATTTTTAGCTTCTTTTACTTCCAGCTCGCAAATGTTATTGAGACTGTTTGCAAATGATTTTGTAAAACCCTCGGGCATATGCTGTACGATAGCTATTCCCGGTATTTTATCCGGCAGGTTTTTAAGGAAATGCCTGATTGCCTCAGTACCTCCTGTTGATGCTCCTAGCACAATAACCTTATCGGTAATGGCAATACGGTCTGAAACAGATCCCCGATCCAGAATTACATCTGCCGAATATTTTGGCGTAACCTCTAATGAGTGCGCCGGTGTTACCCCGGGTTTAAGTCTTGAGGGCGCTGCGCTTATCGTGGCACTACCGGACATTTTTTTGCGGGTAAGCTTGGCCTGTGCCGAAGCTTTCACAGCATCACATATCATAATTTTGGACTCATTGATAAACTTCGCCGCATTCATGGCTGGTTTACCAATTATTTCAGAAGCACCATATTCCAGGGCTCTCATGGCAACCTCGGTTCCTTCAGTAGTTAACGATGAGATAATAACCACAGGAATAGGATGTTGTGACATTATTTTTCGCAAGAAAGTCAATCCATCCATGCGCGGCATCTCGATATCCAACGTGATCACGTCAGGTATCTCTTTCATGATCTTTTTTACCGCAATAATTGGATCCGCCGCAGTCCCCATCACTTCAATTTCAGGATCAGACCCTAAAATGGAAGACAGACTCTGTCTGACCACCGCTGAATCATCAACTACTAATACCCGTATTTTATTCATCCTCATAGAACAAGGTTAACAAAAATTATTTTTATCTACTATCGCAAAGAAATATAAAAAAAATTAACGGTACATTTAATTCAAAGCTTCTTGCATTTAATCTGTTTTTTTATCCAAAAGCTTGTGCCTTACCTCACCGGTATCGGTGAAGAAAATAATCTTCCTACCCCGTTTTCCTCCTGTGGAGGAGGATACTACAGGTATCTTTCTTTCCTCAAGCATTAACTTTGCCACCCTAATATTTCTTTCGCCGATCACGGTTTTAGAAATTCCGGTTTGCAACAATTCGCCTCCGCCAAATACTTTTGCCTGCAAGTTTTCAATCTTCGATCCCAAAAAAAGCATCCTATCAATTAATTTGTCGATAGCGATATTGCCATATTTTGGTGATGCCAAATCGTTACCGTTCCAGTTGGGCAACATAAAATGGTTAATGCCTCCAATTTTTAATTTAGAGTCCCATAAGCAAACCGCCACACACGAACCTAATATGGTTTTTACCAGGTACGGCTCCTTACTTACAAACAAAGAGGAAGGATATAAAAAATGTTGTAAATATTGACTCATCTATTCATCCTTAAAAAATCTCGTCCTCTTCATCAAAGAATATATCGTTCCCATCACCGCTAAATCCATCCACAATATTTCTGGCTTCTGGCACGCTAATGGTAAAGGTAGACCCTTCTCCTTTTTGGCTCGAAATTTCGATCGAACCGCTCAACACGTCCAGTAAAGCCTTAGTAATGGATAAGCCTAAACCATGACCGCGATTAATTGAGTTAATTCCGGTATCCAACCTTTTAAAACGCTGGAAAATTGTATGCTGATTCTTTTCGGAGATGCCCGTACCAAAATCCTGAACTGAAATTTTCAATACATCATCCTCGTCCAACCAAACCGAGATTACCACTTTGCTATCTTTGTAACTATATTTTAACGCGTTGTTAATTAGGTTACTTAAAATAAGTTTTAGTTTTTCCGAATCGGTTTTAAAATAAAAGTTTTTACCAAAACCATGATCGATATTGAACTGCATATCGAATGAAATACCCATTTTTCGACTGATGATGTTGAATGAATCCACCACTGTTTGAAGCAAGCTTCTGATATTTACCTTGGCAATGTTTGGTGCTATTTCACCGGCTTCTATTTTGGCTGCCACGAAAATATTCTTTAACTGGAAGTCGAGGTTAAATGCTTCCGAGTGAATTAGCGCTACCATGGAAACCACCTTCTTCCAATCGTGTTTTTCAACAGACAATATGGCTTTCGACAACCCAAGAATAGAAGTAAAAGGATTCACTATTTCGTTTGATATATTGGATATAAAGTGACTTTTTAACGCTTCAGAATCTTTCAGTTGTTTTGAAACACTCTGTAATTCCATTGTAAGTTCCTTTATTTCCTTTTCGCTACTTTTACCATTGTCAAGGCGCTGTCTGAGCTCCTTAAGCAATTGTCTGTCTGATAAGTTATTCATGGTTATCGTTTTGTGCTTTATTTTTTTCTGAAAATTGTTGGTTTAATATGTTCCAGTGGTACGTTCATTCCGGTCAACGACTCTGAATGTCCGATAAAAAAAATGCCGCCGGTTTTTAGGTGCGAACTCAATTTATTGATCACACTTTCTTGTGTGGCTCGGTCGAAATATATTAAAACGTTTCGGCAAAATACCACATCAAACTTCTGGTTTATATTTGTGTAATTCGAATCCATTAAGTTTAAATACTTCAAACTCAAATTACTTTGTAACTCTGGTCTTACTTTAACAGTAGGGTTTTGCTGATCCTTACTTTTTAATAAATATCTTTTTTTAAGTTCCAAAGGAACAATGTCTACTTTATTACTTGCATAAATGCCTTTGGCTGCTTTACTTAATACATTCTGCGAAATATCGGTTCCTAACATTTGGTACGTAAAAGAGGGATGCTCTCTCTGGTACTCGCTCAACGTTATTGCCACGGTATAAAGTTCCTCGCCGCTGGAACAACCAGCACTCCAAACTTTAAACGGCTCCCTTGTTTGTGTGCCGGTATACTCAGGCAAAACATTGTTCTTCAAAAAATCAAAGTGAACCGGTTCTCTGAAAAAATCCGTTTTGTTGGTGGTTACAACGTTTAAAAAATTAAATATTTCCTCTTTTTGTCCGCCGTTACTAAACAAATAGTCTTTATACTCGCTATACGACTTCATGCTCAGCTGCCTGATCCTTTTCAGCAACCTTCCTTGCAACATCACCCTTTTAACCGGTGGCATTTTTATACCAAACTCGTTATATATGAAGTTGCTAAACGCCTCAAAGTCCTTTTCGGACAGTTCTGCCTTAAAACAGTCAAGCTCCTTTTCGTATATTTTACCCCGGTCTGTCACTGCTTCTTAATCTCCTCAACCTCCTTACACAAACTAATAATTTCGTTAACGCTGAATACCTCATCCGAATTCAGGATTAGATAAAAGTGTTCGTTTATGTTGATGGTAGCCTGGATATAATTTGGGCTATAATCATTGTGGATATTCTTAAAATCTTCTTCAACTGCTTCAAAAACATCGGTTACTGCATCGGCAAGAATCCCCATCCTGAAGGAAGAGATATCATCCTTGCGTTTTACATCGATGATAATAATGCAGGTCAACGGCGTTACCTCAATAGGAATCATGCCAAACTTTACACCTGTATCGATAACAGGGATTACCTCATCTCTGTGATCGATTACACCAGCCATAAAAGAGATGGACTCCGGCATGTTACGTGGTGCTTCGTATTCGCGTATTTCGTTTACCCTTCCAACATGAATAGCAAAGGTTTCTGATCCCACTTTAAATGACAGATATGAATTATTAATATCTTCCATATCAATTAGTTTTTACTTTCTATTTGTGATAAAACATGCTTTAAGTCTATCAGGTGGACAAATTCTTCCTTTTCCTGAACCGTACCTTCAAAGGATTCTATTAAACCCATTCTATTTTCGAACGCGGCCGGTTTTATTTTTTCCGATGGAACTTCGAATACTTCCTTTACCAGATCGACCAAAATACCGAACTGCGATTCCTGCTTATCCTCAGGCGACACAATAATGATGGATGTATCCTTTGTACGTTCAACTTCTTCCAATGCCATAATCTTGCGCATATCGGTTACAGGAACAATATTGCCATGCAGGTTAATAACACCCAAAATAAACTCGCGGGTATTAGGTACCCTGGTCACGTTTCCTTCGTAAGGAAGTATATTACGTACCTTAAGGCTATCGAAAGCAAAGGTTTGTTCTCCCAGCCCGAAGGAAATTAATGTTTTAAATTCACCTTCCATTATTTGTGTAATTTTTGGTTCCAATGAAAATGAACGAGTCTGTTGGTATCTACAACCATAGAAATGGAACCGTCGCCCATGATCGAAGCTCCTGAAATCACTTCCTGGTCTTTCAGCAGTTTCCCGAATGGCTTTACCACGGTTTGGTATTCTCCTATAACCTCATCAACAATTAACCCAATTTGCTTATCTTCATATTTGATTTGAATGATATGTTCCTTTTCGCTTGTTTCTGGTTCGTTAAAAATACTCCTCATCCCAATTACAGGAAACTGCTCTCCATCCAAAGTAATCACATCATTAAATATGCTTTTTCTGTCCTTGTTTTCCAGCGGGTATATTTTTTCGATGGCCGAAACCGGAATTACATATTGCGACTGGGCCACGGTAACCAGCAATCCATCGATAATGGATAAGGTTAAAGGTAACTCCAGGGTTAAAGTTGTTCCTTTATCCACTTCAGAATCGATGGAAACCTCGCCCCTTATTTCACCAATCTTTCTTTTAACAACATCCATACCCACGCCTCTCCCGGATAGGTCGGAAACCTGTTCTTTGGTAGAAAACCCGCTCATGAATACTAAATCAAGGATTTCTTTTTTACTAAGTTCAACGCCTTCGTCAACTATTCCTTTATGAATGGCCTTATTTAAAATAAAGTTAGGGTCGATTCCCTTTCCGTCGTCAATAATTTTAATAATCACATTGGCACCTTCGTAATAGGCCTTAAATATGATATTACCTTTTGGGTTTTTGCCTTTTTTAATTCGTTCATCGGGCATTTCAATGGCATGATCCACACAATTCCTGATCATATGTAACAGGGGATCGGTAAGGTGCTCAATAATATTTTTATCCAACTCAATGTCGCCGCCCTCGATAATAAAATCTATTTCCTTGTTTAACTCCTTTGATAAATCACGCACCAGACGCTGGAATCTCATCAAATCGCTCTGGATAGGGATCAGACTAATTTCAAATGCGCTATCTCTTAATTGCCGTGTTAGTTTTTGAATGTTTTCCGAAAGGGAAATAATTTGTGGTTCCCCACTTTTTTCGGCATATAAGTTAAGTTGTGCCTGAATGGTTACCAACTCGCTAACCAGGTTCACCAGTTCGTCAATTTTGGAGGAAGCTACCCTGATACTGGAAATTTTATGCTCTTTTAGTTGTGCTTTCTTTTTTTCCGGGGATACCTTTTTTTGTTCACCTGACCAAGTTATTCCCTTGAGCAATTCGGCCGTTAGTTTTTCCTCGTTACGCCGGCATTTTGCCATTATCTCTTCGAACAAGGCGTTTTCGGTAATATTGCCATCAAAAATTTCATGGATGGTTAAATCGCATTCATCTTCAACAAAGATAAACACATCCTGTATCTCGTTAAGCGCTTCGGATGTGTTTAAAACAATGTCCCAGGTAACAAAACATTCCTGCGGATTCATGTCCGCCAATTCAGGAACCTTTTCATCGTTGAACAAAACCACTGCTTTGCCCAATGCATGCAAGTCATCCAACAAAAACATTACGTTAGTCCCGTTTTGAAGAATGTTTGTATGGGGCTTAAAGTTTATCAGATATGTTTTGGAACCATCCGACTCTATTTTTACCGCGGCATCGGCATCGCTGTTTTTTTGACTCTGAACATCATCCTGGGGTTTGGAAACCAATTCTTGAACTTTACGGGTTAAGCCTGCCAGTTCCTGCTTTTCCGATTCATCCGTTAAATCACCAACATCCAATAAGTGTTTAATCTGGTCGATAGCATTAAACGTTACAGAGATTATTTCATCCGAAATAACCAGTTTTCCGTTACGAACCTCATCAAAAACAGTTTCCAGATGGTGCGTAAATTCGCTCAAATCATTAAATCCGAACATGGCGCCACCGCCCTTAAGCGAGTGCATGGCTCTAAATATCCGTTCAATTATTTCCTTGTCTGTCCTATCATCTTCGAGAAGCAACAAGGCCTCTTCGAGGTCGTGCACATTGTCGAGAGATTCTTCAACAAATTTGGCTCTAAACTTATCAATCATGCGCCTGCATTTTACTAGATTAGAGACTCAAAAAAACGCAAAGATTTACTAACGTCTTCCGAATCAAGGTTTCTCTGTTGGTTATTACCCAGCTCCGCTTTTAACGCAGGTATGAGCTTAATGGTATTGGATACAATTTCGTTTGATAAAGAGAGGTTTCCGTTTTTGATAGCATCATAGACACGCTCCATTGGTATGGCAATATCATCCAGCCCATAAATACCCAACATTGGCGCAGTACCCTTTATTTTGTGCACTGCCGTAAATATTTTTTCAGCAACACAATCTAAAGGGTTACCGAGGGATTCGGCACCTAAATCCATCTCGATGGAATCGAGATCATGTAGCGTATCGCTGATAAAACCTTCTTTTATCTTTTCTATCATCTTAAAACTCTGGATATCGCACTTAAAAGTTTGGCAGGAACAAAAGGTTTGATAATCCACCCCGTGGCACCGGCTTGTTTTGCTTCCATCTTTTTAGCTGCTTGCGATTCTGTTGTCAGAAATAAAATAGGAATATGCTTGTAGGCATCAATTTCGCGCACTTTGCGAATCAAACCTAAACCATCCAGGTTAGGCATGTGTAAATCGGTAATGATAATGTCGATGGTTCTTCCATCTAAAAATTGAAGTGCATCCTCCCCGTCAATACCTACCAATACTTCGTACCCTTCGTTTTGTAGGGTAAAATTAACAACTTCCCTGATGCTTTCAGAATCGTCAACAATAAGAACTGTCTTAGCCATAATTAGTAAATGTTTATTCTATAGTTTAAATAGGTCATTAAAACCTGCGTTGGCAACCAAGGTACACGCTTCATCGTTAAATGTACCCTCTAAATTAAAATCGAGCCTCTTATTTTTATAAGCCATTTTAATAGCGAGAACAAGTTGAATAAATGTGATATCGATTCTCGTTGGATTGTCGACCTTTATATGTAGTTTTTTTGAAAAGTCAAGCGTTTTAAGCAACTCTTCTTTTATGGTATCGGCATGATTAATGATTAAATCACCGGAAATGATCATTTCCTGTATATCACTATCATCCTTCATTTCAACTGAAAATGGTTTATCCATAACTTGCAGGTTTATTACAATACGTTCTAAAATTTTTCGTAATTATCCAAGTCCATTTCTCTTTCCAGGTTGATCAAATCACCTATTTCCGGAGAAACTTTGGTTTTTTTCGGTTTTCGTTCCACGCCTGGTTCAGATAGCTTTTTTTCTGTTTTCTTTACGAAGGACTTTGGGATGGATGTGCCAGTCTGCATCATATTTTCGTCACCAATGGTAAAGAAACTCACCGATTCTTTCAACCTGTCTGCCAAAACCGCCAGCTGCTCCGCACTCTGCGTTAACTCATCCGACGAGGAAGCATTTTCCTGTGTGATCATGTTTAACTGTTGCATGGCCATATTAATTTGCTCTGCACCTGTTTTTTGTTCCAAACTGGCTGCCGAAATTTCTTTAATGAGCTGTGTTGTTTTTTGAATATCGGGTACCAGCAATCGCGATTTCTCGCCAGCTTCCTGCGATACCTTTAAACCACCATTTACCAAACTATGAATTTCATCGGCTGCTACTTTACTTCGCTCGGCCAGCTTACGTACTTCGGATGCCACTACCGAGAATCCTTTTCCATGTTCTCCTGCACGGGCGGCTTCTACGGCTGCATTCAATGCCAATATATTGGTTTGAAAGGCAATATCTCCAATAATCGTAATCTTTTCTGCCACACTTTTCATCGAGTCCGCAGCTTCCGAAGACAGTTTATCTGCCACATTAACATCTTGTGCCGTTTCAACCGTAATTTTTTCCGTCTGCACCGCATTTTCCGTGTTCTGATCGATATTGGCTACCATCTCCTCAATGGAAGTGGATACTTCTTCGGCAGATGCAGCCTGATCGGCAGATCCCTTGGAAAGCTGCAAAGAACTATCTTTCACGTTCTTGCCACTGGACACCAAGTCATTTGCGTTTTCTTTAATTGAAATCACAATGTTTTTGATATTAGTGGCCATCGCCTTAAGCGCATCTGCAAGCTTACCTATTTCATCGTCTTGCTCTATCTTAAGTTCTGCCGTTAAATCACCATTCCCAATGGCCTGGGCGAATTCAACTCCTTTAGTTAATGGCAAAACAATACTTTTATACAACCAGTATGCAATAACCACCGAAACCACAACCAATAGCAATATCATTACGACCACAAATCCATTGAACCAGGCAAATGAAGCATCCATTTTATTAAGCGATGCAGTGTTTAAACCGTTAAACTTGTCTACTAATACGGTAAGTTCCTCCACAATCTTATTACTTAATTTAATTATCTCTCCGTCTTCCTGAACCATTGGTTCCACCTCAAATATTACCATAACATCATCATAAGCCTCAAACGAATTTAAACTGTTCATTACATATTGATGTTTTGTGAACAGTGAGTCTGTTTTGCGCTTAATTGCGTCAAAGGCAGCTTGATCCGACTTTTCCCAGTTGATTTTATTGTTTGTAAGCCTTTCTATTAACTCAGGATAATCAGTGGTATGTAAATTTTCAAGCACCACTTTATCCGCGGTACCCGGTTGCCTGTCAATAAAAACCCAGCTTTTAATTAAAGCCTTCGAACTGATAACCATATCTTTAAGTTGCTGTATATTATGTTCAGAAGGACTATATACACCTGTAATCTGATCACTTAAAGCCCGACTACTATTTAAGGTAAAATAAGTAGAAACACCGTTTATAATAATTGCCAATAGCAAAATACTAAAACCAGCAATCAGTTTTTGAGCAATATTTAATTTTATCTTCATTTAGTTTTACTTTTTTATAGCGGCTGTCATATTTGTGAGTTTAGAGCTTACACTCAATCCGAGGTTTTGCGCATTTGAATGGTGAATCTCAAACTTTAAATTGTTTTCTCTCACCACAAAATTGATAACAGCTCCATGCTTAGTAGCTCCTTCCGTTTCCGCAATTAACAATGAACTTTTACCAATTTTGGAAAAAAGGTTTTCGGAATGACGGGGAAAATTAACACTGGAGGCAACATACAGCACCTGGCAATCAGTCACTTCATCAACTGATTTAAACTGTTTTACAACAACATTCTGGTAACCAAACTTTTTGCCAGCTGATTGCTTTATTAAGTATTCTGCAATTTTTACATTTTTTAAAACGCCAATTACAAAATCTCCTTGTTTAGCATCATCGGGCCATCCGATATACCGGATGAAATTTAAAGTAAATACAGATTTGTATTTTTCAACTTGACTAAAACCTAGCTTTGGAACAGTAAAGGTAAGTATTAAAAGCAACAAGATTTTTTTCATATCACAACACCATTTATTGTTTGTTTTACTCCACCCTGTTACGGTCAGTATTGTAAATAGGTTACTTTTTTTGTTTATAAAATGTTGAAAAATACCATGCGTACTAAAAAATAACTTCTTCAAATGATACCTTAATCAATAAAACGAATAAATTTGCGCCAAATTAATTTTTTAGGGATGAGAATTGTAAATCTTATTAGCGCACAAGCGGGTAATTCATTTAAAAACAGGGTTAAAAACACCCTTCATCATATATTAAAAAGCAGCGACGGTACTTCTATTGTTAAGTTAGATTTTATCGTCAATAATTCCGATCCGGATCATTTTAACAAAGAATATGAATGTATTGAAAATGCGTTAAAAAATGTTTTCAAAGATAAAATACCAGCCTTTTCAATCATTTTCCAGAATATTTGTAACAACGAGGAATTTGTAATACAGTACCAATTGTATGATAAGGCCGAAGTACAATATAAAAAACTCCTCAACCATTATTATGTAACGGTAAAACATGGCGCCGGATTAGAAGTATTTTCCGGGGCTATCTCATTCAAAGAAGATTCACTTTTGTTCTCGGCACAGCGATGTTTTGATTTTGCGGAACAAATTTTGATGGCTGAAGATTTAAATTTTGGTCATATTTACCGCCAGTGGAATTATATACCTGAATTGAATGGCTCCTCGGATTATGATCATCATGAAAGAGGAAACCTTCACATTTTCAACGAAATCAAGAACTTTTTTTATGAAGAAGCCTTATTTGTTAACGGGAAGCCTCTTGTAAATAATATTCATAATTTAGGCGATACGCTGGTAATTGAATTTAATGCGTTTGCCAAATTTCGAGAAGCCGCAAGTTCAAAGTTAAATCTGGATGATAATACTTTGATAGAGGATAAGGGTATAAAAAGCAAGTTTATTTACAATGGTAACAATGAATTCTGGTATACAAGTATTTCTGATTTGAACCAGATTCCGGCAGATATTGAACAACAAACGATACAAACGCTAAAGAATATTTTCTCGCATAAAGATATTTGTAAGTTGGCGTTAAACGTTCAAAATCATTTTAAGTTTATTAGGGTTAATATTAAAAATAACGAAGACTATAACAGGGTGGAAGAAATAGTGCGTGGTTTATTACCGGATGTTGAAACGGTTATTACCAGCCGCGAATTTCATCAACACAATTCATTGATAGAAATAGAGGGATTAATTTCCTGCTAGGGTTCTACCCTGTCTGCCCCGATTGGCAGGATACAACACTATTGCTGAAGTATTTCAAATTAGCTTACATATAACAGTCAAATACCATTTAAATAACATGTGGATTTTTATCGCTCGCACCATATTAAAAAACAGGATTCTGCTTTTAACCATATTATCCCTGGTCACCGTTTTCATGGCCTACAAAGCCGCCGATGTTCAAATGTCGTACCAATATGCGCCTTTGTTACCCGAAGATGACCCGGCTTATCTGGAATATGAAGCCTTTAAGGAAGTATTTGGAAATGAAGGAAATCTAATGGTTATTGGCGTAAAAGACAAAGATTTCTTTCAACTAGCCAATTACATGAACTGGACTAAGTTAAGTTCCGATATTGATTCCATTAAAGGCGTCAGTTCTGTTTTTTCGGTATCGGAATCATATAATCTTGTCAAAAACATAAAAGAAAAGCGGTTTGAAATTGAACCCTTATTTAAAGGTAAGGTGTCATCGCAGCATGAGCTTGACTCCATTAAAAACAAGTTTTATCAACTTCCATTTTACCAAAGTAATATTTACAATAAAAGTAAGGATTCTTACTTAATGGCCATCACCCTTGAACCCCATATTTTGCAAAGTCCCGAGCGTGTTGAACTCATTGAACAGATTGTTAAAATGGGAGCGGATTATACGGCCAAAACCAAAATAGATTTGCATTATTCCGGATTGCCGTTTATCAGGGTAACGACTGCCGAAATGGTCAAAAAAGAACTGAATATGTTCATTTTTATGGCCTTAGGAATCACTGCCGTTATCCTTTTTTTATTTTTCAGGTCGTTTAAGGTAATGATATTCTCAATGCTAGTAGTAGGAATGGCTGTTATATGGGCATTAGGTACACAGTCCTTGTTTGGATTCAAAATCACCATTTTAACCGGGATGATCCCTCCGCTCATTATAGTTATCGGAATTCCCAACTCTGTATTTCTGCTCAACAAATACCACCAGGAGTACCGTAAGCACGGAAACAAAATAAAAGCTTTACAACGTGTAATCTGTAAAATAGGTAATGCCACGTTTTTAACCAATCTTACCACTGCTTCGGGCTTTGCAACCTTTATATTTACCAGTAGCCGGATATTGGTTGAGTTTGGTATAATAGCGGCCATAAATATTATTGGTGTGTTTATTCTGTCGTTGCTGTTGATCCCGATTATGTTTAGCTTTTTGTCGGTTCCAAAACAAAGGCACTTAAACCATCTCGATAATAAGGCGGTGAATAATATAGTAGACAAACTGGTGCATATCTCTTTAAATCATCGAAACACTGTTTATATAACAACCGGCATAATTTTAATATTCGGCATTATCGGAATCACCAACATTAAAACAACAGGTTATATGCTGGACGATATTCCACATGAAGATCCGCTTTATCTTGACCTGAAGTTCTTCGAAGAGAACTTTGACGGGTTGATGCCGTTGGAAATCATGATCGATACCCAAAAACCCAACGGTGTACTCAGGACAAGCAATCTTAAAAAAATGGACTTGCTCAACAAAAAACTTTCGTCGCATCCCGAAATTTCTAATGCCCTATCCCTTACCGAAGTGGTTAAGTTTGCCCGCCAGGGGTTTTACAATGGAAATCCGAAATACTACGATATCCCAAGTAACCAGGAACGTAACTTTTTGTTATCCTATGTTTCAAAAGGAGGAGGCGAACAACAACAGGTTATCAATACATTTATCGACTCCTTGAAACAAAAAACAAGACTGAGTTACAGGTTAAAAGATATTGGTACCACAAAAATGACAGCGCTCAACAAATTGGTGATTGAACTTATGGGTGAATTATTTCCGGAGGAGAGGTACAGCACTTCGGTTACCGGGGCCAGTGTACTCTTTTTTAAAGGAACCAAATATTTGATTCGTAATTTGTTTATAAGCTTGTTTTTGGCCATTGTTTTAATAGCCTCTTTTATGGCCTGGATGTTTTCGTCTAAACGTATGGTGATCGTGTCGCTGATACCGAACTTGATTCCGTTACTCATGACGGCCGCCCTGATGGGGTACTTTGGAATTCCTATAAAACCTTCCACAATATTGGTTTTTAGCATCGCTTTCGGTATTTCCGTTGACGATACGATACACTATCTGGCCAAATACCGTCAGGAATTAGGCGAAACAAACTGGAGTATTAAGGCCGCAGTTGTATTGGCACTCAAAGAAACAGGTGTGAGTATGATATACACTTCTATTATCTTGTTTTTTGGCTTCGGAATATTCGGTTTTTCAGAATTTGGGGGCACCGTAGCATTGGGTATTTTAGTTGCTGTGACATTATTAATAGCCCTTGTTTCGAACTTAATCTTGCTACCGTCGTTATTGTTATCGTTAGAGAAACAAATTACGAACGAATCCTTCAGGGAACCGTTACTTCATATTTATAACGAAGACGAAGATATTGAAATTGAAGATTTGAAAATTGAAAAAGTACCTGTTGACAGAACAGAGTAAAACTAAACAGACCGAACAAAATGCTCAACATAAAAGAAACCCAGCAACTTGTTAATGCCGAACTTGAAAAGATAAATTTTGTAACTGAGCCTCAGGAATTATATACTCCGATAGCATATACCTTGGCACAAGGTGGAAAACGAATCCGGCCTGTATTGTGTTTGATGGCCGCCCAATTGTTCGGGCATCAGCCCGAAAAAATATTGTACCCGGCATTAGGATTGGAGGTGTTTCATAATTTTACTTTGCTACACGACGATATAATGGACAATGCAGAAGTCCGACGAAATAATCCTACGGTTCATAAAAAATGGAACACCAATGCGGCCATTTTGTCGGGCGATGCCATGATGATAAAGGCACATCAGTTTGTTTGCCAGTGCGATCCCGATAAATTGCCCAAAGTCATTGCGCTTTTTAACGCTGTGGCACTGGGAGTTTGCGAAGGCCAGCAGTACGATATGGAGTTTGAAACCCGGAACGATGTAACGGTAGAGGAGTACCTTGAAATGATCAGGTTAAAGACAGCTATTTTGTTGGCAGGAAGTTTAAAAATGGGCGCTATTTTGGCAAATGCATCCGTGCACGAAGCCGAACTCATCTATCATTTCGGAATAAATATAGGATTGGCATTCCAGTTACAAGACGACTTTTTGGACACTTTTGGAAATCAGGATACCTTCGGAAAGAAAATTGGAGGCGACATTATTGCCAACAAAAAAACTTTTTTACTGCTTACGGCATTAAAAAAAGCGGAAAAAGAGGATAAAAGAAACTTAATGGATTGGATTACCGTAGAAGATTTCGATTATAATGAAAAAATTGAGGCGGTAAAAAAGATATATGTAAAGCTGTCGGTAGATACGGCCTCGAAAAACAAAATGAAAGAGTATTATGAAAAGGCCATTCATTGCTTATCCCAAATCGATGGAGATTACTCGGTAAAAAATGAACTGGAAAACTTTGCTTCCAAATTAATGCAAAGAATTAATTAGTACTTATTCAACAATCTTGTTATTTTTAGCATTTGTTATTTTAACAATTTGATTAATATCTCTATATCTCATTAAGCCATCATTAACGTTAGTGTTAATGGTTGCCATAAAGGTAAACTTGTATTATGAAACAATTAGAAGGGAAAATCATTCAAGTAGTGGGACCTGTTATTGATGTTAGTTTTGATTTAGTAGATCAGGAACTTCCTAGTATCTTAGATGCACTTGAGATAACCCGCGATAATGGTGAGATTATTACCATTGAATGTCAACAACATATTGGCGAGCAAACGATTAGATGTATTTCTATGGATGCTACCGACGGACTTGTTCGCGGAATGAAGGTAGTGGCAACGGGACAGCCGATTTTGATGCCTCCTGCCGATTATGTAAAGGGACGATTGCTGAGTGTGACCGGAAAAGCGATTGACGGTATTGGAGATATTACAAAAGAAAATGGAACGCCTATTCACAGGGAACCGCCCAAATTTGAAGAATTATCCACCGAATCAGAGATTCTTTTTACGGGAATTAAGGTCATTGACTTGATTGAACCCTATGCCAAAGGGGGTAAAATTGGCCTTTTCGGAGGTGCCGGAGTAGGAAAAACGGTTCTAATCCAGGAGTTGATCAATAATATTGCCAAGGGCTACGACGGTCTATCCGTATTTGCAGGGGTAGGCGAACGTACCCGTGAAGGTAACGATTTGCTTCGCGAGATGATTGAAGCGGGCATTGTAAACTATGGCGAAGAGTTTAAAAAGAGTATGGAAGAAGGTGGCTGGGATTTATCCAAAGTAGATAAAAAAGCCCTGGACAAATCGCAGGTAACCATGGTATTCGGCCAGATGAATGAGCCTCCGGGTGCCCGTGCCCGAGTAGCACTGTCCGGGTTAAGTATTGCCGAGAGTTTCCGCGACGGAGACGGTTCCGGTACAGGTAAGGATATCCTTTTGTTTGTAGATAACATCTTCCGATTCACGCAAGCCGGCTCCGAGGTGTCCGCCCTTTTGGGACGTATGCCATCCGCTGTGGGGTACCAACCAACGCTATCCTCCGAAATGGGTGAGTTACAGGAACGTATCACATCTACCAAAAGTGGCTCTATCACCTCGGTACAAGCTGTGTATGTACCTGCCGATGACTTGACAGACCCGGCTCCCGCAACTACCTTTACACACCTGGATGCCACAACCGTACTAAGCCGTAAAATTGCAGAGCTGGGTATTTATCCGGCCGTAGACCCATTGGATTCTACATCAAGGATTTTATCCCCTGATATTGTTGGGGACAAACATTACAATACGGCCCAAAGAGTAAAGGAAATTCTTCAACGCTATAAAGAATTGCAGGATATTATTGCTATTCTTGGTATGGAAGAACTGTCGGAAGAAGATAAACAAGTGGTGCACAGGGCACGTAGGGTACAACGTTTCCTATCACAACCATTCCATGTTGCCGAACAGTTTACCGGTTTAAAAGGTACTTTTGTTAGCATTGAAGATACCATTAAAGGTTTCAACATGATTATTGACGGTGAGGTGGACAAATATCCCGAGGCTGCATTTAACCTGGTGGGAACCATAGAAGAAGCCATTGAAAAAGGCGAAAGACTATTGGCCGAAGCGAAATAGATAATCAGTCAATGGTGATGAGTGGTAATACAATTCAGAAATTATGAATGATTTAAAATTACAGATCATAACGCCCGAAAAAATATTGTTTTCGGCCGATGTGGGTTTTATTCAATTACCTGGCATTGACGGCAGTTTTACCGTTTTAAAAAACCACGCCCCCATTGTTTCTACATTGACTTCAGGAAAAATAAGGGTGTTTAGTAAAGATGGTAAAGAGCATTTTTTTAATTGCGACGGCGGTGTTTTTGAATGTAAAAACAATAATGCTACGGTATTAATTGGATCTATAAAAAAATAAATAAGAATATTTTAATGAAAACCGATACCACTCATGGTATCGGTTTTTTTGTTATTATCAAAAAACAGCATTTGCCAAAACATGATTACTTATAGTATCTTGTTTACAAACCCAACCCCCTAACTATTCTAATAATTCAATACAAACCATTACATTTGCATACCATTTAATAAAAAACAGTACTGTACTATTCTGTTTAATCTGAAAATTCCGTGGACAAGAAGAAGATATTAATCATCAGGCTAAGTTCAATTGGCGACATCATTCAATGTATGTCGGTTACCGGAGGGTTTAAAAACCATCACCCAAATTGCGAAATCCACTGGGTTGTGCGGAAAGATTTAGCATCCTTATTAAAAATTGATCCCCGTATTGATCAATTAATCGAGTTCGACAGAAAAGAGGGGATGGGTGGATTAATAAAATTAGCCACTCAACTGAAAAAAGAAGGCTACACGCATGTTTACGATGCACACAGTAATATCCGCTCCAATATATTAAAAACCATTATTTGCCCCTTTGGAGTTGGAAGCAAATTAATCACCCGAAGAAAAGACAGGCTGAAAAGAATGCTCTTGTTTAATTTCAGGATAAACCTGCTCCCGAAACCGTTCAGAGCTTTTGAATCGTTCCGAAATCCCCTAAAAAAGTGGGGTATCCACGATTTCTTTACCCCACACGATAATTGGGTATTTCCAGAAGAAACAGAAATCAAATGTAAGGGACTGTTACAGGACCAACCATCCAAAACAATAACATTGGTTCCCTCCGCTGCCTGGGAGTTAAAAAGATGGCCTGTTGAATACTGGAAAAAACTGGTGACCTTGCTCCCCGATTTCCATTTTAATATACTGGCCGGACCACAGGATGATTTTTGCCGTGAAATTGCGGATGCTGCTCCGGATAGGGTAATCAATTTAGCAGGAAAGACATCTTTGTTAGAGAGCTTTTGTGTGACTTCTAAATCGAGGTATGTGGTGAGTGGCGACACCGGATTTTTACATGCCGCCGACTTGTTTAATGTTCCGGGCTGCGCCATTATCGGACCAACGGCTTTTGGTTATCCCACCGGTGAAAAAATGAAGATTTTTGATTTAAACCTGCCTTGTCAGCCTTGCAGTAAACACGGTAATACCAAGTGTAAACTGAAGGAAATTAAAAAGTGCCTGGTGGATATTACACCCAAACAAATTGTTCAGGAAATTAAACGACATTCATATGTCTTCGCTGACTAAAAACATTTCAATGTTGAAAATATACTTTTAATATATAATCCAATTAAGCTCGTTTTTTCAAAATTACTTTTAACTTGGTACACCCCAAAAGGTAACGGAAGGATGGTTGGTTTAAATAAATTACATTCAATGCTTTTAACCGTTAAGCACAAAAATTTTAAGCCTGCATATTATTTAAAAAATTTTGTGAGGTTGAAATTTCTATCTCCATTTTCTAAAAATGGATTGCGTAAAAAAATTAAACGGTTAAAAGATTTTGATCAGGCATACATTGAAAAAAGGGTACATTACTATAATAAACTCCATGACAGGGTTACCTTTAAAAAGCCTGTAAAACCTTTGGCCGATTTTGTTTTTACCGGCAAGGATTCCACCTATTTTTTTGATACCTGGCAGTATACCCGATATTTCAAGCCGGAATACAAGTTTGCCTACGAGTTTGGTGATGTAACGCAAATACCGGACGACCCATCCATTGTAAAAAGCAGACCTATAGGTGACTACAATGCCAATTCGGTGCTTCTCAACCTCAATAAAATTCGTCATTTTATTTTCATAAGCGAAAATTTACCTTTTACAAAAAAGAAGAACCAACTCGTTTGGAGAGGTAATATTTGGAAACATCAGCCACAGAGAATCGAGTTTTTAGAAAAACATTTCAATAATCCTCTTTGTGATGTGGGGCATGTAAATAATGCGGATGTTGAAACGGAATGGTTGGTGGACAAATTGAATATTGCGGAACAACTGAAATATAAATTTATCCTTTCGTTGGAAGGAAACGACGTGGCTTCCAATTTAAAATGGATCATGTCGTCCAATTCGGTGGCCATAATGCCAACCCCAAAATACGAAACATGGTTTATGGAAGGCACCCTGAAACCCGATTACCATTATATCCATATTAAGGACGATTATTCCGATTTAAACCAGAAATTGGAATACTACATCAATCATCCTGAAAAAGCCGTTGAGATACGTTTAAATGCGAATAAATACGTAAATCAGTTTAAAAACAAAAAAAGGGAAGATTTGATTTCGGTATTGGTATTACAGAAGTATTTTGAAAAAACAAATTAGCTTTTCAAATCACTGTATATATAAAATAGCTGGTCTCTAAAGGTCTCATTTGTTGCTTTGGGATGTCTGATAAATTTTTCTAAAAATTCGTCGTATTTATCCTCATCTACCAAATCTAACTGACTACTTACCAGCTCGCTATTTACATCACTCATATTAATAGTTTCTTTGTTAAAAAAGGTAGAAAACATCATAATCCCAGTCAACACATTGCTGTTATTGAACATATCTGAGTTAAGTAATAAAAATGGTTTTTTGAAGATAACGGCAAAATTTATTGCGGTGGAAAAATGTAACAATACAATCTTTGACTTTTTAATTAATTCGGCTGTCTTGTTAAAAAGTAAATCAAACTCCGGTAAAAAGTCATCGGTATGCGCATCTCTTCTTCTTGGATGAGAAGCTATCACAACTTTTAAACCTGTTTGCTTTTTAAAAGCTACTAAAAAGCCATTTATTTCGCTATAATATTGATTTTCCGTAAAATCATGAATAATGTGGTGCGTTTTAAAATCAGGATGATGAACGAAATATTGATCCACAAATACTGCAAATTCTTCTCCAATATCAATAGTATCGTCAACCTCCATGGCTACCTTATAGTCCGGAGACAATGAATACTTTATGGTAGTATCTTGCCCCACCAATTTATCAAAAATAGATTTAGTGTTAATTTTAGAAGTAATTATCATATGCGCAGATTTTAGATAAAGCAACGACGCATAATAATGATACACTTCCATTGGTTTGCTTAATACTTTTTTAAAGTTAAGTTTTTTAAAAAACTTAATATACCTGTTCCGTAAATCTTCTAGTTTAGTTTTTGAATTAATAGATGGAAAGGAAGTATGTTCAATTATCACATAGGGTATCTTACTTTTAAAAATTTTATAGTACATCCAACCGCTGCTTGCAACATAAGGCACCCTCGATAAAATTACGGAATCGTTAATATGGTTAAGAATAAATTCACCAAACTCCTTTTTTGAAGAAAATCGTAAAACGAATTTTTCATATTCTTTGGGCAAGGTGCATTCAATTTTTTGACGTTTAAGAAACTTCGTAATATCCAAAAATTTTACATTGAATCCATTTTCTTCCAAAAAATCAAATTCGTTTCTGATATAAAACTCCTTATTAAAAGGAAAACGATCTATAAAATAAACATTTTTCATACCATTACACAGTTAACTATCCAACTTCAATAAAATGCCCTCGATCTGCTCCTTAAAAGTTTCATTTTCTGCCTTGGGATGCTTGATATAAGTATTAAAAAACTCTTCGTATTTAGTATCGTCAACCTCATTTATCCCATTTTTAAAATCCTCAATTTTATTTTGATAATCAGAAGTATAAATGGGTTGTTTATTAAAATAATTACAAAACATCATCACCTCTTCGTCCACACTACTGTTTTTAAATAAGGCAGAGTTTAACAGCATAAACGGCTTTTTAAAGATTACCGCATAATTAATAGCCGTTGAAAAGTGTATCAAAGCTATTTTACTGTTCTTAACGAGTTCTGCCGTTTTATTGTAATAAACATCAAATTCCGGGTTAAAATCCTTTGTTTGTTCCTCGCTTCTTCGTGGATGTGAAGCTATAACCACCTTTAGCCCGGTTTCAATTGAAAAATCACGTAAAAACTTATTAAGCTCGCTATAATATTCATCCGCCGTAAAAAAGTGTACAATATGATTTGTTTTAAAATCGGGATGATGCACAAAATACTGATCTACAAAAACGGCATAAGGCTCTTTTACCGTCCCTTCCTTTCCAACATCCATGGCCACTTTATAATCGAGCGACATGGAATATTTCATAAGGGTTTTTTCTCCTTTTAAGCCTCGTTTTTCAGCGCTTAACCTGGGTTTGGATGTAATAATCATCTGGGCCGGATAAAGCATTAATTTAGCAATCGTATGAGTAATAATCTCTACCGGCTTTTTATATATTTTGCTGTAATTAAAACGCTTAAAAAATTTAAACAATCCGGCCTTACTCATTTTAGTTCCTGATCTGTTAATCCTGGGTAAGACTGAATTCTCGAATAGTATGTAAGGTATCCTAGCCTTAAAAATAGCTACATACATCCATGCGCTATTGGCCAATAATCCTACATCCGTAATGATTACAGAACCTGTTCTATTTTCGTATAAGAAATTTCGAAATTCTTTTTTACTGTCAAAAGGAATTACATGCTCTTTTAAAGAATCCGGGCATGCTGCTCCCAACTCTTTTTTCTTTAACAGATTAGAAATATCAAGATACTTCACACGATACCCTTTCGAGATAAAGTATTGAAACTCGTCCCTGATAAAAGCTTCTTTGTTAAAAGGAAATCGATGAATATAAAACAGGTTTTTCATTACATATTACTTACGATACTTTAATTTATCGCGTTGTACCTTTTCTATATCCAGGATATCTTTTTCTTTATAGGTCAATGCCTTATTCACCGCTTTTAAATCCCTGCAAAGTCTGCGCAAGCCATCCGGTTCCAGGGACGCTGAATGATCGGTACCCTTCCAGGTCCTGTCCAGGGTATAATGTCTTTCAATGTAAGTGGCTCCAAGGGTATATGCGGCAATATCCACCGATATTCCCAGATGATGGCCTGAAAAACCTATTTCCTTTACCAAATGGCCGTATTTTTCTTTCAGGTTGGTAATTTCCAGCAACGAGATATCTTCGAAAGGAACGGGATATCCGGAAGTACAACTGTAAATCACCAAATCTTTGTTCCTGTCAAATTTCTGGAAGAAAGTAATAATATCTTCTATCTCCTGCTTGGTGGTCATTCCGGTAGAGACATGAATTTCGCCTTTATAGTTTAAAGCCAGCCATTCCAGCATTTCAAAGTTGTTGTTGCAAGCCGAAGGAATTTTTAACAGTTTAGGTTCGAAGGATGCCATCTCTTTTGCCGACGTCAGATCCCAAACCGAAGTTGAATACTCGATACCTATCTCGTCACAAAACTGTTTCAGTTCCCTGTGCTGATCTACCTCAAACTCCAGAAATTCCCTGTGTTCGCCATACGTATCTCCATATGAATGCATAGGATTAGGATGCGGTGCGTTATATTGCTCCTCGGTTAGCAATTCTTTGTTGGCTCTTTTCTGAAACTTAACAATATCCGCCTTACAAAATACCTTAGCCATTTGAATTAACTCTTTGGCAATTTCCATATCACCTTTGTGATTACATCCTATCTCGGCAATAACTTTTGCTTCCTTCATAACTATATGCTTGTATTTTTATATTCTTTGATTAAAACTTATTAAAAACTCCACCAACTCGCGGATAGCCCCCTTGCCGCCATTGGCCGATAGTTTAATATCCGCATTGTTGGCCACTTGCCCGGTCGCATTTATGGGACAAGCGCCCCAGCCTACCGATAATATATTCGATAAATCGTTGATATCGTCTCCCAGGTAAGCGATTTGGTTTCGTAGCACCCCTAGCTCGGGCAAAATACTATTCAATAAGGCGTACTTGTCTTTTACACCCAGATAACAACGCTTAATCTGGAGCTTTTCCATACGTTTCTTTACCAAATCACTGTTCTCCGAGGTCATAATGATGGGTTCAATGCTATTATCCCTTAACACTTCAAGCCCCATTCCGTCCACGAAGCTAAAGTTTTTGGAAAATTCGCCATCCTGAGTATATGATACGGTTGCATCGGTAAAAACACCATCCACATCCAACACCAGATATCTAATACTACCCAGTGGTTTTTTACTTTGTAAAAGCCGCTTTTTTAATAATTGTTCAATAATGATCAGGTCGGCCGGTTCATCAATCTCTGTCAGGGTGTCTTCTTCCATTTCAACCACCTGAATATTTCCTCCCAGGCGGTTGTTGGTATTTTTAAAAGTTTCCGCAGTACAACCATACACTGCTCCGTTTTCGATGATCAAACCTTCAAAATCCTGTCGTCGCGGACGGTTCAGGTAATCGTAGTTTAAACTTTCCCCTTTACTGTTCCAGATAAAACGATGTGTTTTCACCGCCGTCAAAACAGAATCAACACCCTCTTTTTTTAAGGTATCGATGCATTTGTCGATATCGGCAGCCGTTGTAAGGGGAGAGGTTGCCTGCAACAAAAAGTAATGACTGAATTGATAGTCCAGCTTCTCGGCCAGCTCCACCATACCAGCCTCGGTAGAAGCTGTATCCGAGGCACTTTCGGCACTCCGCTCCACCACAGTAACCTTGTTTGTCCAGGTATATTCTTTTTCTATGTATGATTTTATTACCGTATCATCGGTAAATACATACACTTGATCCAGTTTACTTTGAATAGCCTCAGTTAGCACCCATGCAAACAAAGGACGTCCGAATATCTTTTTCCTGTTTTTATTGACTATTCCCTTAGAACCCGCTCTTAAAGGAATGATGGCTATTTTATTTTCTTTTTGTGACATCACAATCTTATAAAAGTTTTTTATAAACACGAATCATATCCGCAACCAACTTATCTTCTCTAAACTTTAGAGCCTGGTTGTATCCCTTGCTAATCATTTCTTTTCTTAAATCCACTGAGCTTGCCACCTTTTTTAAAACTTCAATCATCTCTTCCTTATTTCCATACTCCACATATTGCGCACCATTTCCTCCAACCTCGGGAAAACAACTTCCTTTTGAAGTGATTACTGGTGTTCCTGAGTTTAAAGCTTCCAGAATTGGAATCCCAAATCCCTCGAAAAGGCTGGGATAGACAAACGCCAAAGATAACTGATATAAAGCAGGTAAATCTCGGGTAGGTACTCCATGTAAAAACGTGACTTGTGATTGTATATTGTTTTTAGAAATATAGGCTTCAATTTCTTTTTTATAATCGGTTGGCCTTCCAATAATAATTAATGGTAAATCTAAATTGCCATCATGCAAGGCTTCAATAATTCCAAGCGCATTTTTTCGTTTTTCAATAGTACCCACATAAAGTATAAATTGCTTGGGCAAATTATACTTGGTTATCATTTTTTCCTTATACGGAGTGGATACCTGATCGTAATAAATGGGATTACAACCCTGATAAACCACTTTAATTTTTTCTTCGGCCACATTAAAATACTTGATGACATCCATCTTAGACTGTTCACTAATAGCAACAATATCATCCGCATTTTGACAGGCGTGCTTGTATTTATTTGTGAATATATATCTATATGACGGTGAAAATAATTCGGGAAATCGCAAAAAAATGACATCGTGCATCGTAACCACCGATTTGACATTTGTTTTTTTTATTCCAACCGGAAGTTCGTGGCTTAAACCATGATAAACATCTATTTTATTTTTGCTAATATCACTTGATTTTCCATATGTTCTCCAAAGGGAATGAAATCTTTTATAAAAGCCTGATTGAGGAGTTATCACTCTCGTATTACTTCCAAATGTAAAATCTATACCCTTCTTATCTTGATTTTTAAATAAAACGTACTCGTTTTCAGGTGCAAATTTACTCAAATTACTGATCAGGCTTCGGCTATAATTGCCTAAACCGCTGGTGTTAAAAAAAGCCCTTTTGGCATCGAATCCAATTCTCATTTTTAAGAAAAGTAAGATTTAAATAATACGCAAAGGAAGTAAAATGAATCACATTAAAAAAGAACTGAAAAGCATAATTTTGCTGTCTCAGTATATGAACCATTTACATACTGTTTAGTTTGATAATAACAAAAAAAGATTCAAAAACCTAATTCCACATAAATTGAGTACTTTTGCTTTCGCTTAACAGGTATGGTTACAATGAATAGAGAAGAATTTGAAATAATGGCACCGGTAGGTTCGTACGAATCGCTAAGGGCCGCCATTCAGGGAGGAGCCAATTCGGTATATTTTGGCATTGAGGGATTGAATATGCGTTCCCGGTCATCGAACAACTTTACGGTAGACGACTTGCACGAGATTGTTAAAATAGCGCAAGAACACCAGGTGAAAACATATCTCACGGTGAATACTGTTCTATACGATCGGGATTTGAACTTGATGCGTAAAGTTATTCTGGCAGCAAAAGAAGCTAATATTTCTGCCGTTATTGCCTCAGATGTTTCCGCTATTTCCTTTGCACGAGAAATAGGGGTAGAGGTGCACTTGAGCACCCAACTTAATATTTCGAATACGGAAGCGTTGAAATTTTATGCCCGGTATGCAGATGTAGTGGTATTGGCGCGTGAACTTGATTTAGACCAGGTAGCCCAAATTTATCGCGAAATACAGCTGCAACAAATTAAAGGTCCCAAAGGCGAATTGATTCAAATTGAAATGTTCAGTCACGGGGCGCTCTGCATGGCTGTTTCGGGAAAGTGCTATTTGAGCCTGCACAACACCACTTCCTCAGCAAATAGAGGTGCTTGCCTGCAAACTTGCAGAAGAAGTTATATTGTTACCGACAAGGAAACAGGACAGGAGCTGGAAGTAGACAATGAATACATCATGTCGCCCAAAGATTTAAAGACCATCCACTTTTTAAATAAGATGGTAGATGCCGGGGTTCGCGTGTTTAAAATTGAGGGTAGGGCAAGAGGTCCCGAATATGTACATACCGTTGTAAAAGCATATAATGAGGCTTTAAATGCCATCCTGGATGGAAGTTTTGATCAGGATAAAATCGATGGCTGGAACAAAGAACTCGAAACAGTTTTCAACCGCGGATTTTGGGATGGTTATTATCTGGGACAAAAGCTGGGAGAGTGGAGTCATAATTATGGAAACAGGGCTTCGAAACGTAAAATATATATAGGTAAAGGCACCAACTATTTCCCGAAAATTGGCGTAGCCGAATTTCTGATGGAAACGCAAAACCTGAAAGTAGGTGATGAAATTCTGATTACAGGCCCAACAACGGGCGTAGTAAAAATGATAGTACCCGAAATAAGGGTTGATTTAAATCCCGTGGAAGAAACCGTTAAAGGCGACAGGTTTTCCATTCCAATAGAAGAAAAGATCAGGAGATCGGATAAATTGTATAAACTGGTGGATGCACATCCATCTATTAGTCAATAGTGCAATAGTCACTGGTCATTAGTGGGTTACTACTTACAAAAAGCAATTACTATTGACCAATAAACCAAATTAAATGAAACATCAAGGCAATATAATTAAAATGAAAAGCAACTTAGCTGAGAAAGTTGAATATGCTTTACCTGTGGGAGATGAACTTGTTGCGTTAAATGAATTTATCAACCAAAAGATTGTTTTAACCTATTTGCATCAAATCAATTGTATAGCCTGCGGTAAAAAAACCCAGAAATCGTTCGGACAAGGATTTTGCTATAAGTGTTTTATGGAAGCCCCCGAGGCCAGTGAGTGTATTCTGCATCCCGATACGTGCAAAGCACATTTAGGTATATCACGAGACCAGGAATGGGCCAATAATCACTGTCTAACACCCCACGTGGTATATTTGGCTGTATCCTCCAATTTAAAGGTTGGTATCACCCGCAAAACACAAATACCGACGCGATGGATAGATCAAGGCGCATCCAAAGCCATTATTTTAGCCGAGACCCCCAACCGCCATATTGCCGGTACCATCGAAAAGTTTTTGATGCAATATTACGCTGATAAAACAAACTGGCAAGCTATGCTAAAAGGAAAAACGCAAGAGACAGACTTGTTATTCGAAAAAGAAAAAGCCTGCAACTATTTACCAAAAGAACTAAAACAATATTGCATTGCCGACAATACCGTAACAGAAATCGATTTTCCTGTGGAGCAATTTCCTACTAAAATTAGTAGTTTAAGTTTTGATAAATCAGAAAAGGTAGAGGGCACCTTAACCGGAATAAAAGGACAGTATCTAATACTGGATAATTATAACGTAATTAATATACGAAAACACAATGGGTATAAGATTGAAATAGAAACTCCTTAAAAAGTGTATCTTTCAACTTATTCCGGTAAACTCTCTCCAGTAGTATTTCTGGAAATCCTATCTGTGTTAACCATAAAATTAATCACCACATTATTTACTATTGAATCATTGGTTCTTCTGCTTGAAGAACCTTTAATTTTCAAGAAATCATTTACCAGAAAATCAGAACCGTCGTTAAGGGTTTTCACCTCGCTTAAGGGATAGGTATTTTTCCAATTATCTGTCAATAAGTTTTTGATGATGATATTATTATTACCAAAATCACCAAGTAGTATCACCGGAACACCCGCACTTATCTTATCAATCTTTTTCAATAAATCAAAGCCAATTAATTCTGATTGGTAGGTGTTCAAATCCTTCTGTAGTTCAAGACTAAACAGGTAAAAAATATGACCTGAACTCTTGTTTTTTAACTGATACCATGAAATCACATTTTCACCTCGCTTCAAGGTATCATCATCATACATACTAAAGGATGAAGCCAAAAACTCAAAAGAGGTATTTTTAAAAGCAACCGGTGAAACCAAGTTTAAGTTAGAATCCTGGCCTGTATTCAAAGGCATAAAACTATATCCTTTCGAATTAATATGATCTGCACATTCCTTGCTAAAGATAGTTCCTTTAAAACTAATTAAATCCGGATTCGATTTATCTATAAAAACCTGTAAAGTGTCAAAATAAGGCTGATTTATTGCCATCGTATCATTTGTATACCGACAATTAAATTTCATGGTGGTTACGGATACATTTTTACCCTTCCGATTACAACCGGTAAAAAGGATCAACACGAAGAATAGAATGATATAAATCAACTTCATTATAAACTATTTGCACTAAATATACACGGTTAAAAAGCACAAACACCTTAATTTACACGTGAAGCCCTTAATACTTGATAATAAACCCTAATTTGTTGATGATTACCAAAAGCTTTAATGCATTTATTGGATAAAGGGATACGGACAATTCTCGTTTTAAAATACAAAACAACAATGCTTTAAAATTACTGCTAATCCAAAGAATCGATATGGATAGTGACACCAATTTTAAACTTTTTCTTTACTTCATTTTCATATTTTGTGGCAATTCTGTGTGCTTCTGTTAAACTCATGTTTCCCGGTAACGAAATATGGAACGTGAGTTCGGAGTGATGACCGTATTTGTGTATTAAAAAATGATGCGGATCCAGGTCCTTCATAAAGGAATCGAACCCTATCTTTTGAATCTTCTCTTTCAGTTCTTCTTCAATTCTTTCACCCAAAAATAGCGACATTGCCTCTTTCAAAATTTTATACGTCGTATAAAAAATCATTAAGGAAACAATCAGCCCGAGCACCCCGTCCATCCACCAAAAATATTTTCCTACAAAAATACCCGTCAGGATAACAATGCTCGAAATTGCATCGCTTCTATGGTGCCACCCATCTGCAATCAGCGAAGTTGAAGCCGTCTTTTTACCAAAAATGATTGAATATTGCGCCATTATTTCTTTCACAATTATAGAAACCACAGTCACAATAATTGCCCATTTACCGTATTCTACCGATTCGTGGGAAGTTAGCTTTAAAATGGATTCGTACGTAAAATTTGCGCCAACAATGGCCAACAGAATACCTACAAATATGGTGGCAATGAGTTCGGCCCTTCCATGTCCAAACGGATGATCTTCGTCGGCGGGTTTCAGGGACACTTTAATACCAATCAGAACCGCAAAAGAGGAAATTGAGTCGGTTAATGTATGCCATGCATCGGCTATTAACGCCACCGAATTATATAAGATACCCACCCAAAATTTAATTCCAAAAAGTATAATATTTAAAACGATAGACAACCACGATATAATTAATCCTGTAGTGTATTTTTTGTTTGTGCTCATTTATTTCAGTCTTTTATCACGGAATTATCCATTGGGTAACCATTCTTTTTCCATTCTTTTATTCCGCCCTTGAGCTCGAATACTTTTTTATATCCTAATAGAACCAGCAATTTAGAGCAATCCTTACTTCTTTTTCCGATATCACAGTACAAAAAGATAGATGTTTCTTTTTTCAAATCACCCAAAAAAGAATGTAAACTGTCCTTGGTTCCTGCCCAGAGCGCATCTTTAATTCTATTTTGCCGGTATTCCCCCAATACCCTGATATCAAAAATTGCGATATCTTCTGTCGAAGATATCCTTTTATAAAACTCATCACATTCAATAATTTTTGGCTTTTGCGAAAAACTGTTGAATGGTAAAACAAGTAACAACAATATATTAAAAAACAACTTCATTCACCTATACATTAAGCCATAAAAAAATCCGAAATAATCCGATCCGTCAATATTTTTTTATCCTTGCACATCTTTAAATAACCATCTTGTTCAAACGTATTTTTTAAAATTATATTTTTCGACTTTGTTTCTTTAAAAAGATCCACAAACCGGGTATTCATTTTATATATTGAATTTAAATCAACCCCTTTGTTTGTTCGTAAACCAAGCATTATTGTTTCGTTATATATATCTTTTTCCGATAATGTTTCCTCTTCGTAACAGATTTCATCATTTTGTACCCGCCCAATATATTCCTTTAAGTCTGATATATTCCATCTTCTGGTAGTACCTGAATAAGAATGTGCCGAAGGCCCAAATCCTAAATAACTGCTACCGCTCCAATAGCTCGAATTATGTTTCGATTCAAAGCCGGGTTTGCAAAAATTGGAAATTTCGTAATCCTGAAAACCACCTTTTTCCAGTTTATGAATTAATTTAGAATATTGTTCGGCACTTATTTTATCATCTACTTCTTTGATTCTATTTTTTTTCAATTTTTTATAAAACACCGTACCAGGTTCAAAAGTAAGATGATAAGCAGAGATGTGCTGAACATGAAGACTTAATGATTTGTCAATACTGTTTTCCCATTCTTCGGCAGACATATCGGGTATACCATAAATCAAATCTATACTAATATTGTCGAACCCGGAATTTTGGGACAACTGAACCGCCTGAACCGCTTCCTCGGCATTATGTCTGCGGTTCATAAAGGCAAGTATCCTGTCATTAAAGCTCTGCACGCCCAAACTCAAGCGATTAAAACCAAGTTCACTTAAATCCTCTACATATTCCTTGTTAATATCGTCTGGATTTACTTCAACGGTAAACTCTTCCAGTTTGGATAAATCGTAATTGATAGAAAGCGTATTTATTATTTTTTCAAAATCTTTTTTTTGAAGTAAACTAGGCGTCCCTCCACCAAAATAAATGGTCTGTATGGCTTCCCCATTTAATTCGTTTTTTCTTTCTCTGATTTCCTTGCACAACGCGGATACAAAGTCTGATTTATCCGTTAAACGGACAAGGCTATAAAAATCGCAGTAGCCGCATTTTTGAATACAAAAGGGAATATGGATATAAATTCCAGCCATTAATAAATTGTTTTATACTGTAACTGTTGATTGATGCTATGGTTTAAAAAAAATTAACATGAACGTTTCACGTGAAACATTTGTTTAATACTTTAATATGGTACATTTGTTGATGACTATCATACTCAAATGAATCATAAAAACTGAAACCATTAAATTACAAAAAACTGAATATGATTATTTTAAAAAATTTTTGGAGGAGTATTTTATTATTTCTGACTATTTTTTTTCTCAGTATCATGAACGTTGGTAATATCGTACCTAATAATGTACCCCTATTTAATCATTTTGACAAATTCGCACATTTCTCCATGTATTTGTCCCTAAGTTTTGTTTTTTTTATTGAAAACCACAAAAGCGTAAAACCCATCAGAAAAAGATGGATTGTACTGGACACTATTATTTTAGGAGTTTTAATAGAGTTTATACAGTTATTATTTACAAACAACAGAAGCGGTAACTTTTACGACGCTGTTTTTAATACCATCGGAGTTATTTCAGGAAGTATCTTATATTTTTCGTTAAGAAACTATCCGTTTATTTACAAGTTAATGCTTTTCAAAAAAGCTTACAGTAAATAATAATCTTCCTTGCTTCCAATACGTTCCGTAATATCTCCTATTGTTTCATTTTTAAAAAGCTGGTACATCTGGCTACGTGCCTCACAAAACTGATCGTGAACCGGACAAGGGCGATTGTTTTCATGTGCCGATTTACAGGTATTCATACCAATCAAACAATTCTCAAATACATCTAATCCGTCAATGATAGTAACGATATCCAATAAGGTGATTTCTTTTGCCTCAAGCGCCAACGAAAATCCGCCATGAGGGCCTTTATTGGACAATAACATTTTTTGTTTGGCCAGCGTTTGAAGAATTTTACCCAAAAAAGGTGTGGGTATATCCAGGTCTTTCGAAATTTGTTTAATCCCGATTTTCTTACCGTCCTCCTGGTTCAAGGCCAGGTATATTACCGAACGTACTGCGTACTTACATGTATTAGATAGCATAATAAAAGATTTACAAATGCTAAATTACACAAATATGCTAAAACACAAATAACTTATTGTAACTTACTGTTAATATTCCGGCAAAAAAGTGCTAACAAATAAATACCAAGTTAGCCTAATAGAAATCAGCTCAAACTGTTGCCGTATTATAGGTCAAACTCCGTTTTAGAGTATTAGGCAAAAGAAGAGATAAGTGAAATTTGATAAACATGTATTCATCAATTTTTGCGGCCTGTGAGGACAATAGCATGCTTCCCTACACAAAAGAAAGAACCAATAATTATATAATACATTAAACTATAACAGAACCAAATTCATTTGATCCATGCTAGTTAACCTTAATTTAGTTTAAGTTAGGTTCTAATGTTCTTCCATTGCGAACTGAAGGATTTGCTGGCCAAATCGGGCAGTTTCCTGCTGTTACCGATAAGCTTTTTCTGCAATACCCTTTTACCAAAATTTTTGATGGACCCAGGTAGCATATCTAAATAAGCCCTGGACGACATGACGTAAGACATAGTATTGGTAGATAAGTTTTCCGACAAGCCTGGCAAATTTAGTTCAACGGATTCTTTACGATTATACAACAATAGTTTTGGCAACGGTATTTTTACGGGACATACTTCCTCGCACCTACCACATAGCGAACAAGCGAAACTCAAGTGTTTAAAATCTTTGAAATCCTTGAAATGTGGTGTTATTATACTGCCAATCGGACCGCTATAAGTAGCGTTATATGCATGTCCTCCCACATTTTTATAAATAGGACAAGCATTTAAACATGCACCGCATCGAATACAAGCAAGCGATTCTGCCTCCATTTTATTTGCATACAAATCTGTCCTGCCATTGTCCAATAAAATCACATACATTTTTTCCGGACCATCTGTTTCCCATTCCTTCTTAGGTCCCGAATAAATACTGTTATAAACCGTCATTTGCTGCCCCGTTCCGTGAGCAGCCAATAATGGCCAATACAAACCTAAATCTTTATTGGAAGGAATCACTTTTTCAATACCCGATATGGCAATATGTACCTTAGGAAAGGAAGCCGACATGATTGCGTTACCTTCGTTCTCGGTAACAGCTACCGCACCTTTGTCGGCAATTAAAAAGTTAGCTCCCGTTACTCCCACCTCAGCATCCTGAAAATTCTCTCGTAAGTTTTCTCTAACATAGTTGGTCAGGTATTCAGGGGTACTGTTTTCCGGGGTATTAAACTTTTCATGAAACAAGGCCGCAATATCTTCCTTTGATTTATGCATGGCAGGGGTAACAATATGGTAAGGTTTTTCCCCGGCTATTTGAACTATATATTCACCCAAATCTGTTTCAACCGATTTTACGCCCATACTTTCAACACCACTGTTAAATTCAATTTCTTCGGTGGTCATGGATTTGCTTTTAACCACCAACTTGCAGTTACTTTCCTTCAGAATTTCTATTACATAATGTATAGCCTCCTCTGCATCCTTAGCCCACAATACCGTGCAACCATTATCAATGGCATTTTTTTCGAACTGTAATAAATAATCAGGTAGCTTAGCTAAAACATTTCTTTTTATTTGGGCGGCCCTCAACCTTGCCAACTCAATATTAGCATATCTCTTTTCACCTTTATCTACAGCCTCATCGTATCTGGATATATTAAATTTTATTTTGCTGCGATGCTGTAAATCAAAGGCTACTTCGTCCGACTTTTTTAAAAATTGCTTAGCTTTCCTACTCACGGCAATATTATATTAACATGGTATTTTTTTAATCCTACGCTCATGTCTTCCACCTTCAAATTCCGACTCCAAAAAAGCATTGACAATATCCTTCGCTTCATCCACAGTAATAAACCTCGCCGGTAGAGAGCATATATTAGCATTATTATGAGCTCTTGCCAGTTTCGATATTTGCTTATTCCAGCATAACCCGGCACGGATACCAACATGTTTATTAACAGTCATATTTATCCCGTTTCCACTGCCGCACACCGAGATACCTATCTCTACCTCCTTGTTTTCAACAGCTGTTGCTAAAGGGTGGGCAAAGTCTGCATAATCGCAACTCTCGTTTGAGTCCGTACCAAAATCAACACATTGAATACCTTTTTCAGACAAAAATAACTTTAGTAACTCCTTAAGTTCATAACCAGCATGATCCGAAGCTATACCTACAGTAGTATAATTCATTTTTTTTGTTCAAAGATAGAAAGAAACTTGAACATCTAATTGGCAATATATCTAACTTGTGCAAATCAAACCAGACGATCCTGTAAAATATTTATGGTATCACTGTCCGGGTTAGTCCAAGTTAGTTGCCTGTCGTAAAAAGAGCTATATTTTTAACACAAACAGGCATATCCTACTAGGTATATTGCCGTTAACATTGCATATGCTAAATGCTTCGCAGTAGGTATTTCAGGTTATTCACGGATTTATTTGTGTTGCAATTCCTGTTTTGGTGAGAATTACCTTTTAAAAGCGATTTTCCCGTATTACCAGGATAAATTCATATCATGTGAATAACTCTTAATTTCATGTTAATAAGTTGTGAAACCAGAATTAACAAAATTCAGAAAATAAATTTGCAATTATTTCATTTTTGTATAAGTCACCGTTTGAATGATTGAGTCAAGTATTAAAGCTATAATTTAAACATGTATTTCAAACAGTATTTTAACAGCTCTTTTATGTTTTCAACGGATAATCTTATTAAATTTGTTCATTATTAACAACTTGTTGAAAAGATATATTAATGTTTTGTTTTTTAATAACTAAGCACGTTTTTCAATTGTTAATGAAATATGAATAACCGACTAACAAATGTTGAATTAATATTAAAGCAAGGATTTTTTTACAATTTTATAAACTGTTTTAACAGGATATTATCATCATCATATAATTTAGAAATCTCTCTTTATTTAAACATAATAATGGAATTAAAAGAAAATTGGTTGAAAAAGGGATTCGTTGACGAATCTGTTAAGGGTATTGAGAATTTAGAAGATGCATTTTTAAAACTTAAAAAGAAAAAAAATGCCGTGCTAATGGCACACTTTTATCAGGAGGATAGGATACAGGATATAGCCGATTTTGTTGGGGACAGCTTGGCTTTGGCTCAGTTTGCAGCTAAAACGGACGCGGATATTATTATAGTAGCGGGCGTTCATTTTATGGGAGAAAGTGCCAAAATATTGGCTCCGGAAAGAACGGTTATTGTACCGGATTTAAATGCCGGATGTAGTTTGGCAGATAGTTGTCCACCGGATGCTTTCGCTGAATTTATTAAGCTGTATCCGGATTACAAGGTGGTAACCTATGTAAATACTTCGGCGGAAATAAAAGCATTATCGGACATAGTGGTTACAAGTACAAATGCAAAAGCTATTATAGATAGTTTTCCGGCGGACGAAAAATTAATTTTTGGTCCTGACAGAAACCTGGGCAATTATATCAACAGTATTACAGGCAGGGAAATGATATTATGGGATGGCGCCTGTCATGTACACGAAAAATTTTCTCTGGAAAAAATACTGGAGATCAAAGAGGAGAATTCAGATGCCGAAATATTGGCGCATCCGGAGTGTAAAAAGCAGTTGCTGATGGTTGCGGACCAAATTGGTTCTACCGCTGCGCTTTTAAAATATTCAGCAACCAGCGAAAGTCAAAAATTTATCGTGGCCACGGAATCCGGAATTATTCATCAGATGAAGTTAAAAAGCCCAAATAAGACTTTTATTCCTGCCCCGCCTAATGATTCCACTTGTGCCTGTAACGACTGCGAATTTATGCGTTTAAACACCATGGATAAACTTTACAATGCACTTAAATATGAGTGGCCTACCATTAACGTGGAAGAAAGTATTAGAATTAAAGCAGTTAAACCTATTGAAAGAATGTTGGATATTTCTAATAAATTAAATCTTTAATTTGATGAATTGTTTAAAATTGTGGTAATATTTTACTTTTTTTGTAACTAGACTTCAATATTTGTGTTAAATGGAAAATTCTAGTTCATTGGCTGTATTATTGGTAGAGGATAATATTTTAAATCAAAAGCTTATTTTTTTAAATTTATCTAAGTTTGGATATAAAATAGATATCGCCAATAATGGGAAAGAGGCTCTGGATATGATTAAAAGGGGTAAGTACGATTTGGTCATTATGGATTTAATGATGCCCGTTATGGATGGATTACAGGCTACAACTGAAATTCGAAAGTATGAAAAGCGCATGTCATATTCAACGCCTATTATTGGTTTAACCGCCAATACGTTCGATGCGGATAGGGAAAAATGTTTGGCACATGGAATGAACGAATATATGTCAAAGCCATTTGAACTGGATTTATTTATGACCTTGATTAAGAAATTGGGAATTATTAATTAGATGGATGGAAGATAACTTTGATATACGCGAAGAAGGTTACCAAAATATTGAAAAAGAGGTTGATAATAAGTTACGGCCTTTAAGTTTTAAAGATTTTAAAGGTCAGGATAAAATAGTTGAAAATCTTAAAATTTTTGTCCAGGCAGCTTCGATGCGGGAAGAAGCCCTGGATCATGTATTGTTGCATGGCCCTCCTGGTCTGGGCAAAACAACGCTTTCAAATATAATAGCTAACGAGTTAGGGGTGGGTTTTAAGCTTACCAGTGGTCCTGTATTGGATAAACCCGGTGACTTGGCCGGAATACTTACAAATTTAGAAACTAACGATGTTCTTTTCATTGATGAGATACATCGTTTAAGTCCTGTTGTGGAGGAGTATCTTTATTCTGCGATGGAAGATTACAGAATAGATATATTAATAGACAAAGGTCCTGGAGCGAGAAGTATTCAAATAGATTTGAACCCTTTTACGTTGGTAGGTGCCACAACCAGAAGCGGTTTGCTAACCAGTCCGCTAAGAGCCCGTTTTGGCATTAATTGCCATTTAGAATATTATGATAATAAAGTATTGGCTGGTATTATAAACCGATCTTCAGGTATTTTGGATACCAGTATTAGCAAAGAAGCTTGTATTGAAATATCGGGAAGGAGCAGGGGAACACCTCGTATTGCAAATGCTTTATTAAGGAGAGTAAGGGATTTTGCACAGGTAAAAGGCAATGGTGATATCGATATTAACATTTCTAAGTTTTCGTTGGAGGCACTTAATATTGACCAGCACGGATTGGACGAAATGGACCATAAGATATTAAACACGCTGATCGATAAATTTCAGGGAGGCCCTGTAGGAATCAGTACCATTGCCACAGCCATTGGCGAAGACGGAGGCACCATAGAAGAAGTATATGAACCTTTCCTGATTAAGGAAGGATTTATAAAGCGTACACCTCGAGGGCGGATGGCAACTGCACTGGCATATAGTCATTTGGGTAAAGATTCTTTTAATAAGGAACAGTATTCACTGTTTTAAAATCCGAAAAATTTGGGAAAGTTTAAATCACTGGCCGGCGATACGGTTATTTATGGAGGTAGTACCATATTAGTGCGTTTACTAAATTGGTTATTGATGCCATATTATATTCGTACTATGGACGGTGTGCAATATGGTATAGTTACCCAAATGTATGGGTATATCGCAATTTTGCTGGTAATTTTAACGTATGGTTTTGAAACCAGTTTTTTCCGTTTTGCCAAAAGTAAAAATTATTCCGGTGTTTTTACTACGGCGATCAGCAGTGTTACGTCAACTAGTCTGCTTTTCCTGCTTATCGTATGGATATTTAAAGATAATTTTAGTGTTTGGTTTAATAATGGTGTGCCAAGTCAGTTAGTGGTTATTGTGGCATTAATCGTTATTATAGATGCTATATCTGCTCTTATTTTCGCTAAAATACGGTACGAAGGTAAAAGTGTACGCTTTGGTCTTTTAAAACTGTTAAATGTCATTATACTTATCTCTTTTAACCTTTATTTTTTGTATTGGTGTCCGCAAAACTACGGTTCCAATTATTTTAGGTTAATTGATTGGTATGCACTTGCGGATAATCAAGCACTTTACGTACTATTGTCTAATTTAATCGCTTCATTTTCTATTTTGGTAATCCTTCTACCGGATGTTTTTAAAAGTCTGGGTAAATTTGATTATCATTTACTATGGAATATGTACAAATATTCATTTCCTATTTTAATAGTAGGAATAACAGGAATGATCAATATTCAAATAGATAAAATTTTAATTCCTGAACTCATTGGTGGAGATGAAGGTTTGAGACAATTAGCTATTTATGGTGCCAATTTTAAAATTGGGGTTTTAATGGCCATGTTTACGCAATCGTTTCGATTGGCTTTTGAACCCTTTTTTTTTAAAAATCATGCGGAGAACAAAAGCCCTAAAATGTATGCCACCATTTTAAAGTTTTTTACGTTGTTCGGTCTACTTATTTTCCTTGGCGTTACGTTTTTTATGGATATCATAAACGTGGTTTTAACCGAAGAATATAAGCAGGGAAATGTTGTAATACCTATTGTTTTGATAGCACAACTTTTAAGCGGTGTTTATTTTACTTTGTCAGTATGGTATAAAGTAACAGACAAAACTGTTTACGGTGCTTATATGGGTATTGTTGGAAGCATCATCACCATAACGTTAAATTTGGTTTTAATACCATTAATAGGGTATGTTGGTGCAGCCATTGGTGGTCTTGTTTGTTTCGCTGTAATGGTTGGTCTAAGCATTTTCTGGGGTAATAGAAATTCTGATATTCGTTACGATTGGTTAACCATAATTCATTATGTGGTTGTGGTAGCTATCATTTATGTTTTAGGAGTATACTTGATCCCGGTACTAAGTGGTTATATCACAAAACCTTTCGGGTTATGGTACGATATTTCAAACTATGTAACGCGGATTGGCTTAATAATTGTATTTTTAGGGCTTGTTTATTTTAAAGAGTTTAAAAAGTAGCTGGTATAAGATTATGGCATTAAAAGTTAAATTAATAAATAAAAGCACAAACGAACTTCCTGCGCACGCAACGGAACTATCAGCCGGTGTTGATTTAAGAGCAAATTTAAAGGACGATATTATTCTAAAACCATTACAGCGTGTTTTAGTGCCCACTGGTTTGTTTATTGAATTGCCCGAAGGATATGAAGCACAAATTAGGCCACGTAGTGGATTGGCTTATAAGTATGGAATATCGGTTTTAAACAGCCCGGGTACAATTGATGCAGATTACAGAGGTGAGATAAAAGTGATTCTGGTGAACCTGTCAAACGATGATTTTGTGGTAAAAAATGGTGAAAGAATTTGCCAGATGGTGGTGGCGAAGCATGAATCTGTTAAGTTTGTTTTGGTGGATGAACTGGAGCAGTCGGTGCGGGGTGCTGGTGGCTTTGGCCATACCGGCAAAAAATAGAAGTATTATTTATTCGGAAATAGAGTTTAATTAGATGAGAAATTTATACTTGCTTTTGGTTCTGATTATCGGTATAGTTGGATGTAAAAGTGTAAAAGAAGCGGGCACGGTAGAACTGGTTACAAGCACCAAAGGGTCTGTGCTAAGTGGGCAAAACAAACGGAAATTCGATTATTTCTTTTACGAGGGTCAGCGACTGAAGATGAATGGGGATCTGAATAAGGCAAAAAACTATTTTGTGGAATGTTTAAAAATTGATTCGCTCAGTGCAACCTGTTATTTTGAATTGGCCAATATTGCCATTGCTGCCAAAAATTACAAGGCGGCTCAGGATCTTTTAAGCAATTCTGTACGACTATCGCCTAACAATAAATGGTATCAAATATTATTGGGCGATTTGTATCAACAGAATAAAGAAATCCCGAAAGCGATTGCAACGTACGAAAAGCTGGTGGAGAGATTCCCTGATAGTGATGAATTTACCTATATATTGGCGCAGCTGTATCAAAATAATAAACAGTTTCAAAACGCCATTGATGCCTACAACAAACTGCAAAATAGTATTGGCATTAACGAAGCAATATCTACGGAGAAGGAAAAGATTTATCTGGAGATGGGCAAAGAGGGTATGGCTTTAAAAGAAATTAATAGGTTGATAGACGAAAATCCTTATGAACCAAGATATTATGGTTTTCTCGGTGATTTATACATGTATAACAAAAACTACTCAAAAGCGGAGCAAAGTTATAACAAAATATTAGAGGTCGATGCGGGTAATGGTATGGGATTCTTTTCTCTGGCGAATGTTAAATTACAACAGGCGGATACGATTTCTTTTTTTAATTATTTTGGAAAAGCCTTAGAAGATGAAGATTTGGCCCTGGAAGTTAAGTTTCAGCAATTGTTGCCATTGTTAATGGGGAAGGATTTTAAAGAATACAACGATACTACGGTGGTTATAGGTCTGTTTAATAAGCTTACCGATGTGCATAACGATGATGCCAGAAGTTATATTTACTATGCCAATTATCTGCAAAACAACAATAAGAAGAAGGCCGCATTAGTTGAATATAAAAAAGCGTTAAGTATTGATAAAAGTAATCCTTCGGTCTGGCAGGACATGTTTTTCTTGGAAATAGATCTGGCTAAGTTTGACGATTTATATGAAGATGCGAGGGAAGTATTAGTTATATTCCCGGAGGTACCTTTGTTTAATCTTTTTTACGCTATGGGCGCTATGCAGAAAGAAGAATATCAGAATGCAAGGGAAAAACTGTTAAACGGATTAAAGTTTGTCGGAGAAAATGCTGCTTTAAAAGGACAGTTCCATGCTTATCTTGGGGATGTAGAACATAGTTTGGGTAAACCGAATGAAGCTTTTAAGCACTACGAAAACGCGCTTAAAATTGATGAAAATAATGTGGTTGTTTTAAATAATTACAGTTATTATTTATCGGTTGAGAATAAAGAATTGGAAAAGGCCGAGAAAATGATTTCCAGGTGTATTGAGCTCGAATCGGGTAATGCTACGTACCTGGATACTTATGCGTGGGTGTTGTTTAAAAGAGGTAGATTTTTCGAAGCTAAATATATCATTGAAAGAGCTATGGATAATGGGGGTGATAGTAGTGAGGTGATTGTAGAACATTATGGCGATATTTTATTCATGAATAATAAAGTAAATGAAGCTATTGTTCAATGGAAAAAGTCGCTAGAGATGGGAAATAAGTCTGAAGTGTTAAAAAGGAAGATTGAGTTAAAGGAATATGTGGAGGAATAGGATTTTAGGTATTGTTGTAGGTATTATTTTCATTACTAGTTGTAAAACTACGGAGAAGATAACCGTGGGAGAGGTTTCGAATATTACGGATGCGAAGTTACGTAATCAACTGAAAGATAATCAGCTATATTTTGATAAATTATATTTGAAAAAGGTACAGTTCAGTTACAATGACGGTAACAATAAGAAATCTTTCAAGGGTAGTTTTGTTATTCAAAAGGATAGTCAGATTATTGTCTCGATATACGCTTTAATGGGTATTGAATTGGTTAGAGCAAAACTTACAAAGTCTGAAGTAATTATTTTAGACAAACATAATAAAGTGGCTTTATTAACCGGATATAATTATTTTAACGAAAAATACGGTCTCGATCTGGATTTTAATGCGCTGCAAGCCATTTTAAGCAATTCTTTGTTTTTGTATCCAAGTGAGGAGGATTATTTTGATGGTCTTAAAAAATATAAACATCATGTAAACGACAAATATTATTCTTTTAAGTCGTTAAAAGACAAAAAACTGGGAAGATTAAGCAGAAGAAGTAAAAATAATATTATTGTCCACGAAATAGATATCTATCCCGAGTTATATCGGATTTTTAGCGTATTTATCAAGGATTTTGCATCAAATCAATCTGTTAATGTGGATTATAAATATTTTAAAACTTTCGATAATATATTGTTTCCTGAAAAAATTGAGATAAAAGCTGTGCAAGGCGCTCAGTTTTTTCATGTTGATTTAAAAGTAAATTATTTAGAAATAAACGATGGTGGTAGCCTTCATTTCAAAATACCTGCGAGTTATCAATCAAAAGAGTTGTAAAATTACGCTGCTGTTGTTCGTATTTACTGCTTGTGTTTGTGCGCAAAATAATAATATTGAATCTCTTAAAAACCAAAGGGAGCAGTATGAAAAGGATATCAGTAATGCCAAAAATTTATTGATAAAGAAGGGAAATACACGTAAAAGTTATTTGAGTGAACTAAAGTTGGTTAATGCGCAAATCAATGCGCAAAACGAGGTTATTACGTCCTACCGGAAGGAGATAGACGCGATAAATGAGCAGATAGCAATAAACAGGGAGGTAGTTCATTCATTGGAACAGGAAATAGAAAGCTTAAGAAACGGTTATAAAAAATTGATATTGGCGGCACACAAGCAACTTGGTTCTAATTATAACGAGTTCATGTTGGTTTTCAGTGCAAAATCTTTTTCAGAGGCATACAGAAGGTTTCATCTTATGAAGCAATATGCGTCCTACCGTAAAAAACAAGGTCTGGCTTTATTGGATACTAAATCGAAGCACGATAGCATTGTTAAACAAAATGAATTAATTCTGGAACAGAAACAAAGGAGCTATACCGCATTGGTAAATGAGATGGAAAACTTGAAAATTACTGTTTCAAAAAAAGAAGAATATATAGCAGATTTAAAAAAAGATGAAAATTGGTTACGTCGCGAAATTGAAACAAAACAAAAAGCAGCCGATAAATTGCAGGCAAGTATCGAAAAATTAATTCGAGAAGCCTCGTCGGTTTCAAATTATGCTTTTTCAAATTTTAAAAGTGCCAAGGGCAAATTAAGGTGGCCTGTGTTACACGGAATTGTCACAAGCCGATTTGGTGAACATAATCACGCCGTTTTAAAGGGAGTAAAAGTAAAGAACAATGGTATTGATATTACAGCCTCAAAAGAAAACAGTGTTAAAAGCGTTTACGAGGGCACTGTAAGCCGCGTTATTGCTATCCCAGGGTATAATAAAGCGGTGATTATACGCCATGGTAAATATCTCACGGTTTATGCCAATTTGGCAAAGGTAGATGTAAAAAATGGACAAGTTGTTAAAAGTAATGAAAGCATCGGTCAAATTTTTGCGGATACTAATGATAAGAATGGTATATTACATTTTGAGATATGGGAGGAGAGTAAAAAAATCAATCCCTTGGAATGGTTGCAGAAATAGAACTTTATTATTAAAGTAAAAATATTTACATTTGAGTAACTATTTGTGTAATTTATAGTATAAAGTAAATGTAAATTACTAAGAGATAAATGGATTTAACTGTGGAAAAAGTCGTTATAAGTTCTGACATCAAAAATATTAGTTTGATCGAAAAATTGGTCGATGATATTTCAAGTCAATACGATATACAGTCGGATGTATACGGAAAGTTGTTACTGGCTGTTGTTGAAGGTGTTAACAATGCAATTGTTCACGGCAACAAGCTGGATTCGTCTAAAAACGTAGAATTGGAGTATCAGATATCGGACAAGGATATACAGGTTGTTATAAGGGATGAAGGAAATGGATTTGATTACACGAAAGTTCCGGATCCGACTTTACCTGAAAATGTCGAGAAAACACATGGAAGGGGAATTTTTTTAATGAACCACTTAGCTGATGAGATTGACTTCGAAGACGACGGAAGTAAGGTTAAGTTAACCTTTAATTTGTAAGTGATTACTTTCGACTATGAAGATGTATCCGAGTTGTGTTTGGATACGGAGATATTAACAAAATGGATTAACGCTATCATTAAAAAATATAGGGGTATCTCCAAGGAGATATCTTTTCTTTTTTGCTCTGACGAATATATTTTAAAAGTGAATCGTGAATACTTGAATCACGATTATTATACCGATATTATCACATTCGATTATTGCGAGGGCAATGTAATTAGTGGCGATATTTTAATTAGCATAGATACGGTACGTTCAAATGCTACCGACTACAATACTACTTTCACAAAAGAATTGAACCGTGTGATCATTCACGGAATACTTCATTTACTGGGTTTTAAGGATAATACACCCGAGCGAGATGCCGAAATGCATAAACTGGAGGACAAGGCATTAGAACTTCTTGAAACAATTTTATAATTTTGCTGTTTTTTTAGTGTAAATTCTTGGATGCATGTACCTTTGCATCTTTATTAAATAGATATGGATTTTAATTACGATATAATTGTAGTCGGGGCCGGACATGCCGGTAGTGAGGCTGCCGCTGCTGCTGCCAATTTAGGTTCTAAAACATTGTTAATAACAATGGATATGAACAAGATAGCCCAAATGAGCTGTAATCCTGCTATTGGCGGAATTGCCAAAGGACAAATTGTGCGCGAAATTGATGCTTTGGGTGGTTATGCGGGGATAGTTACCGATAGGTCGTCGATTCAATTCAGATTATTAAATAGGTCGAAGGGACCTGCCATGTGGAGCCCGAGAGCGCAATGTGATAGAATGGTTTTTTCTGCGCAATGGCGTTCTATTTTAGAACAAACGGATAATCTTTCTTTTTGGCAGGATACGGTGGTAGATGTTAATTTCGATGGTAATCGTGTTAAATCTGTAATAACCAAATTGGGTGTAGAGTTTACGTGTAAGTCATTAATTCTTACCAACGGTACCTTTTTGAATGGACTCATGCATATTGGACAGGTGCAAATGGAAGGAGGAAGAATTAGCGAACCCAGTTCTTATGGCTTGACAAAAAAAATGAGTGATTTCGGTTTTGTTACGGATAGGATGAAAACCGGTACGCCGGTAAGAATAGATGGAAGAACCATTGATTTTTCAAAGTGTGAGGAGCAAGGGGGGGACGAAACATTTTATAAATTTTCATATCTACCGGAGGAAAAATCAAAGCTGAAGCAAAAAAGTTGCTGGCTTACCTACACCAATGAAGTCGTACATGATGAATTAAGATCTGGTTTGGATAAATCTCCTTTGTACGACGGTACCATTCAAAGTATTGGCCCTCGTTATTGCCCAAGTATAGAAACCAAGATTGTTACTTTTGCCGATAAAGATAAACACCAATTACATCTTGAACCTGAAGGGGAAACCACAATCGAATATTATTTGAATGGATTCAGTAGCTCATTGCCGCTAGAGGTTCAATTAGATGCGATGAAGAATATACCCGGATTGGAAAACGCGAAAATATTCCGTCCCGGATATGCCATTGAATATGATTTTTTTGACCCTACCCAATTGAAGCACACTCTTGAAACAAAACTCGTATCCAATCTGTATTTTGCCGGGCAAATTAATGGTACAACGGGATATGAAGAAGCGGGAGCACAAGGACTGATGGCAGGTATAAACGCACATCTTAAGTTAAATAATAAAGATGAGTTTGTGTTGGGTAGAGACGAGGCTTACATAGGTGTTTTAATTGATGACCTAGTAACAAAGGGAGTTGATGAGCCATACCGTATGTTTACTTCGAGAGCGGAATATAGAATTTTATTAAGACAGGATGATGCGGACATACGATTGACGAAAAAGAGTTTTGATATTGGGCTAGCCCAAAAATATAGAGTCGATTTGTTGGAAGAAAAACTTAAGTGTAGAAATTCGATCATTGACTTTGTGGAAAAGTTTAGTATCAAACCTATGTTCATAAATGGATATTTGGAATCTGTAGGTACATCCGTTCTAAAACAAGCGGTCAAATTAAAGGATATACTCCTTCGTCCGCAAGTTAAAATATTCGAACTTATAGAGGCAATAGAACCGTTCAAAAAGCATTGTGAGGATATTCCTGAAACCAGGCGAGAGGAAATCATAGAGTCTGCAGAAATATTTATTAAGTATCAGGGGTATATTAATCGTGAAAAATTAATGGCAGATAAATTATCCAGATTAGAAAATTTGGATATACAAGGCAGGTTCGAGTATGAAAAGCTAAAAAGTATCTCGACTGAAGCACGCCAAAAACTATCAAAAATAGATCCAAAAACAATAGGACAGGCTAGCAGGATTTCAGGTGTAAGCCCGAGTGATATCAATGTCCTTTTAGTTTTAATGGGGAGGTAACATTGTTCCACGTGGAACAAAAATATTAAAATATGCACTTGAAAGGTAGGATCGTAGATATAATAAATAGAGAAATATTTAATGGGATAATCACACTAAAAAATGGTCAGGTTGAAAACATCGAAAAGGTAGGAGAGGAATTTAGTCAATATATATTGCCAGGACTAGTGGATAGTCATGTGCATATTGAAAGTTCGATGCTGACGCCGAGCCAATTTTCGAAGTTGGTTGTTCCACGTGGAACGGTGGCGGTGGTATCGGATCCACACGAAATTGCCAACGTAATGGGGGTAAAAGGCGTGGATTATATGATCCGGGATTCCAACAATACGCCTTTAAAATGTTTCTTTGGAGCGCCTTCGTGCGTACCCGCCACATCGTTTGAAACCAGCGGAGCAGCCATCGGATCGGACGAAGTTGAGGGGTTGTTGCAACGGGAGGATATCTGGTTTCTTTCGGAAATGATGAATTTCCCTGGTGTGATTTATAAAGACCAAGAGGTGTGGAACAAGATAGATGCGGCACATAAATACCGAAAGAAAATAGATGGTCATGCACCCGGACTGATGGGCGAGGATCTGAAAAAATATACGGATGCTGGTATTACTTCCGACCATGAATGTGTGTCCGTGGAAGAGGCCATTCAAAAGATAGACCAAGGAGTAACCGTTCAAATTAGGGAAGGAAGTGCCGCAAAAAACTTTCATGTGCTGGCTCCACTTTTTAAAAGCCATCCCGATCATATCATGCTCTGTACCGACGATTCCCATCCCGATGAACTCATCCATAAAGGGCATATCGATAAGATTATTCGCCTGGGTATATCGCTGGGTATTGATATTTTTGACTTATTACGGGCTGCCATATTAAAACCGGTGGAGCACTATAATTTACCGGTCGGTTTGTTACGTGAAGGTGATCCTGCGGATTTGATCGTGGTGGATAACTTATCTGATTTTAAGGTGCAGGAAACTTATATAAACGGAAAACAGGTGTATGCAAACGAGCAATTGTTGTTCGATGTTCCTGCTTCAAAAGCTATCAATAACTTTAATATTTCGCCAATATCAGTGAACGAGATTAAGGTGGAATATAAAAAAGATTGTAATATTCGGGTCATAAAAGCGATGGACGGAGACCTGTTTACGGATGAACTGATATGGACTCCGACCAATACATCAGGTTATATTGAATCCGATATAGATGAAGATATACTTAAAATTGTGGTATTAAATCGCTATAAAGCTGCACCGCCTGTTGTTGGATTCATTAAAAACATAGGTCTAAAAAAAGGTGCCATAGCTTGCAGCGTGGCTCATGATAGTCATAATTTAATTGCTGTTGGTATATCAGACAAGGATATTGTAAATGCGCTGAACGAAATTATCGCTCACAAAGGAGGAATGGGGTATGCTTTAAACGAAGAAAAGGATTGTCTGCCTTTGGAAGTAGCAGGATTAATGACAGGCAAATCGGGTAGGGAAGTGGCCGAGAAATATCAAAGTTTAAATACCAAAGCCCAAAAAATGGGTTCTACTTTGGGCGCACCATTTATGACTTTATCGTTTATGAGTCTATTGGTGATACCAAAAATTAAGATTGGGGATAAGGGATTGTTTGATGTAAATACCTTTTCTTTTACTAATTTATATGCCTAATGGATAAATCTATTAATCCAAAAATAGAGTTCATCAAAGAAAAAATTGCGGTTTTACCTTCCAACCCCGGCGTATACCAATACTATAATAAGGAGGGTAAAATTATCTATGTAGGTAAAGCCAAGAACTTAAAAAAAAGGGTTTCGTCTTATTTTGTGGGCAAACCTGACAATGGTAAGACTGCCCTTTTAATAAGAAATATTGCCAACATTGAGCATATTGTGGTCAATTCGGAGGAGGATGCTTTACTGCTCGAAAATAACCTTATTAAAAAATATCAGCCCAGGTATAATGTACTTTTAAAAGATGATAAATCCTTTCCTTGGATTGTGGTGAAGAACGAACCCTATCCCCGTGTATTCTCCACAAGGCATATAATCAAGGATGGGAGCCTCTATTTTGGTCCATATACGTCCGTTGGTATGGTTCGTACCTTACTCGACCTTTTTAAATCTACTTATCCTTTACGCAACTGTAAGCTTAATTTAGCCCCGGAAAAAATTTCTGAAGGTAAATACAAGGTATGTCTCGAATATCATTTGGGCAATTGTAAAGGACCATGTGTGGGAGAATATAAGGAAGAGAAATACAGGGAAAATATTGAGGCAATAAAAAATATATTGCGTGGAAATATAAATTCTGTGATTAGATACCTAAAGGAATTGATGCTTCAATTTGCAGCGGAATTTAAGTTTGAGGAAGCGGAAGAGGTTAAACAAAAAATAAAACAGTTAGATACCTATCAGAGTAAATCAACAGTAGTAAGTTCCAGTATCAATAATGTAGATGTTTATTCCATTATTGAAGATGAAGAATCGGGCTATGTTAATTTCCTGAAAGTGGTAAATGGTGCCATTATTCAAGCGCATACCATTGAACTGAAAAAGAAATTAAATGAGTCAATACCCGAACTTCTGTCCCTGGCCATAACAGAAATAAGGGAAAGATTGCATAGTACATCGCGTGAAATTATTGTTCCAATCAAACCCGATACTGTGTTCGAGACAGTAAAATTCATCATACCTCAAAAAGGAGAGAAGAAGAAGTTGTTGGAACTGTCTGAAAGAAACGTAAAGTACTATCGCCTAGAAAAACTCAAACAGCAGTCCATACGAAAAAAAGAAACTCGTGAGGATCGCATCCTGAACACCATGCAAAAGGATTTAAGGTTAAAGGAACAGCCAAAGCATATTGAGTGTTTCGATAACTCCAATATTCAAGGAAACTTTCCTGTGGCGGCCTGTGTGGTTTTTAAAAATTCCAAGCCGAGCAAAAAGGACTATCGCCATTATAACGTAAAAACAGTCGTTGGCCCCGATGATTTTGCCAGTATGGAGGAGATTATCGAACGTAGATATACACGTTTAATTAATGAAAACGAATCCTTGCCAAACCTGGTAATCATCGATGGGGGTAAAGGGCAGCTGGGAGCAGCCATGAAGATTCTACGTAGACTCGAAATAGACGATAAAGTGGCCGTAATAGGTATTGCAAAACGGTTGGAAGAGATATTTTTTCCCGGTGATCCGGTACCTTTGTATCTCGATAAAAACTCGGAAACCTTAAAAATAATTCAACATGCCCGTAACGAAGCGCACCGCTTTGGTATTACGTTTCACCGTAATCAGCGCTCCAGGGACTTTGTAAAGTCTGAGTTGGATCATATCAAAGGGATAGGGGCGAAAACCGCTCAAAAACTGCTGTCAGAGTTTAAATCGGTGGAGCAAATTAAAAAACTGAATCTGGAAGAAATTGAACAATCCATTGGCAAAGCAAAAGCCAAAGTTGTTTGGGAGTATTTTACCGCTCGGACCGAACAACCATAATACTCACCAGTTGAATATTTACATCTTATAAATGTTCAACTGGCAAATTAACGTTGGTTTATTGGTTTAAAACAACGCCTCAATTAATTCTTGCTGCCTTAGCTCTTGCCAATTCTTAAATACCTCATTGGTATTAGTGGTAATGTGGCTTATTTCATGTATACAATTAGCAAGAGAATTCTTGAGCTGTTTTACTTTATCCAAATCAATTGCATTGGTTCTAATAGCTACTTCTGTTATGTTGCCCTTGTTAACATGAAGTATAATCTCGAACCGTTTGCCCGATTCAGACTTCAACCGTTTTTTAAGCTCAAATTTTGGACTATAGCCAAAGTTCCATTCCCAGGTGTTAAACTTAGTTTCTACTAACTCATTTATCTTTTCATTATCTCTTTCTGTCAGTGTATAGGCATCGCAATTGTAATTTTGGATTATATATTCCGATAGTTCCCGGACAAATACATCTACATCTTTTGGTTGACCTAAATGATCATGAATATTGGTTACTTTACTTCTGACCGATTTAACGGCTTTATCTTTAAATTTTAGTGGATCGTTTTTTAATGATTGTGTAAGGGAACCTAGTTGACTGTTGAATAAAAGTGTACCATGGTGCATAACCTTGTTTTTAAAAACATGGCAAGCATTACCACTAATTTTACAACCTTCAATTAAAATATCGTTTCTTCCACCAAAGTGTGCATCTACGCCAATTGATTTTAAAAACTCAACAATTGGTGTGGTGTATTTTTTAAAGTTGACCAACTCTCCTTTTACGCCGGATGTAATAAAACAAAAATTGATATTTCCGGGATCATGAAAAACGGTTCCACCTCCACTTAATCTTCTGACCACCGGAATTTCATTTTCAGTAACGAACTTAAAATTAACTTCGGCAAGCGCGTTTTGATGTTTTCCTACGATAATGGATTTTGAATTTATGTAAAGGAAAAAAATGTCTTCACTAAAATTTTTAAGCAAATATTCTTCTGTGGCTAAATTTTGAAAAGGATCGGTTTTTTGACTCAATATTATGCGCATATAGCTGTATCGTTTATAAGGAAAATAATTTTATCGAATTCTCAAGGGCTTAAAAGTTGTTTATGTGAATGTTTTATGACTTGTAATAAACAATAAATCAGTGTTTAGTATGTTTTTTGTATAGTAAAAACATTTTTTTTAAAAACAGACCATCTAGAGAAATTTATGGCAATTTATTCTATTTTTACCCAATACAACAAAAATTATCGTACAAATGTTTATATCTAAAAATATAAAGTTGTAAATATGAATATATAAATATTGTAATATATTTCAATTTAACAAAAAATGCGAGTAGTAATTCAAAGAGTATCTGAAGCATCAGTGAATATAAATAATAATATAAAAAGTAAGATAAAAAATGGACTTTTAGTTTTATTGGGAATCGTAAACGACGATGACAATAACGATATTGAATGGCTCTGCAACAAAATTGCCAATCTAAGAATTTTCCCGGATGAAAATGATGTGATGAACAAATCGCTTTTGGATGTAGATGGGGAAATGATAGTAGTCAGCCAATTCACCCTACATGCCAAAACCAAAAAAGGAAACCGGCCATCTTATATCGATGCGGCCAAACCTGACGTTTCTGTGCCCTTATACGAGGCTTTTGTTAGTTGTATGGAGCAAGTACTAAGTAAGAAGGTACAAACGGGCGAATTTGGCGCTCATATGCAAGTTTCGCTAATCAATGATGGCCCTGTAACCATTATTATCGATTCAAAGAATAAGGAATAGACTCCGAGTGCGACTCCAAGTCGCGCCTGGAGTATAAATTAATTATGCACTGCTACAAAGCGATAATTATTGCATTATTTAAGTGCAATACAAAGATATAAATGCACTATTATAGTGCATTTATATCTTTGTAGGAAACAGCAAATTAGGGATAAGTTATTTGAGTATTTTTATAAATTACTGAAAGATACGGATACGCAATTTTACAGATACCTATATTCCAAGATTAACTGGAACAACAGAATGCTTGGCTTAATTGGCCCTCGTGGAGTTGGCAAAACTACTTTGATTATTCAGTATACAAAGAACAATTTAGATTTAAAAGAAACATTGTATGTTACAGCTGAAGACTTTTATTTTTCTGATAATACAATCCTAGACCTCGCCGACTTATTTGTAAAGCAAGGAGGGAAATATCTTTTTATTGATGAAATTCATAAATATAAAGATTGGTCAAAAGAGCTCAAACTTTTGTATGATTATTATCCGGGATTAAAAGTTGTGTTTTCAGGCTCTTCAGTTTTAGATATAAAGAAAGGTGTTACCGATTTAAGCCGTCGAGCTGTAATGTATAACCTACAGGGCTTATCTTTTAGGGAGTATTTGCATTTGTTTCATAATATAAAATTGGAAACCTTTACTTTAAAAAATATTCTTGAACATCAAATAGATATTCCCGGATTGGAGCATCCTTTACGCCATTTCAAAAATTATTTAAAACAAGGTTATTACCCTTTTGCTCTTGAAGACGATTTTGAATGGAGGTTGAGGCAAATAGTTAATCAAACATTAGAATCTGACATTCCATTATATGCCGAAATGAATGTGTCGACCGGGCGCAAGTTAAAACAACTAATGGCCATAATTTCTAAGAGTACACCTTTTAAGCCTAATTTCAGTAGCATTGCTACCATGTTATCGGCCAGTAGAAATAATATTGCCGACTATTGCATGTACATTGAAGAAGCAGGCATGGTAGCACAGTTGAGGAATTCTACAGGAGGTATAAGGTCGTTAGGTAAGGTAAATAAATATATCTTGAGAACACCAACCTGGTGTATAACCTTGCAGAAGATACACCTAATATAGGTAATATAAGGGAGACATTCTTCTTTAATCAAACCAAGTTGAATTATACAGTTTGTGCTTCACCAATTGCCGACTTTTTAATCGGAGAGATTACGTTTGAGGTAGGTGGTAAAAATAAAAAGCAGAAGCAGATTAAGGAATTAGAAAACGGATATATTGTAAAAGACGATATAGAAATTGGTTTTGGCAATACGGTTCCATTATGGCATTTTGGGATGCTGTATTAACCTTGCCGAGTGCTACTCCGGGCGCGACTCGTAGTCGCACTCGGAGTAGTTAAGCATAAACAACTTGAATATGTGCTGGTTTTTTCATAATTTAAAAGCAAAACCAATAACCATCTCATGCATACTTCATTGTTTAAATCGTACTGTACAAATTACAATACATAGGTATTCAGCCAACTTTTAATTACGCTAAGCCAAGCAAAACTTGAATAAATATGTATGTTTTAGCGATAGAGGTGATTACAAGCAAGCTTTTTATAGCAATGATAATGCACTGTTGAACTGGCCCGAATATACGGTATACTTGATGGAAAAGGCCTGTTTGTTACATAAAACAGGTTATGAAAACGTAGCGTTAAAGTTATACCAACAAACCGTTGAGTTCGAAATAAGTAAAAAATACGTTCTTCGGGAACATATAGAAGATACTGGTTTTGTATTAAATAATCGTCGGCAAAATGTTTCTGTGTATAACACAAAACCCAAACTTAAAAAAAGAGCTAAACTCAGTTGTATAAAAATTCTTGTTCGATCAGTCTTGGTACCTGTTGTTTTTACTTTGACTTCGGCCGTAGCTACTGCTCAAAGCATAGAGGGCTATGTACGAAATACTAACGGGCAGGGAATAGAAAATATAGAGCTTGAATTAGCACCGCAGGACGACCCAATAAATACCCATTCCACAAATACTGATGCCAACGGGTACTATTATATCGCCAATATCGTAACCGTAATCGAAGAAACGGGTATGAAGGAACCCATGCTAAAAATAATACATAATGGTACTACTATAATAGCAGAGTTTTTTTCATTTAAACCGGTAAAAAATGCGAGCTTGTTTTCTATTGATGGTAGGCTTTTGTTGCAAAGCAACTTTATGGCCATGGGTAAGCATATTTACCGTGCCGAATTTAATATAGATGGTATTCAAGGACAGGTGGCTATTCTTAAAGTTGGGGATAAAAGTGGTTTTAAGCTATTATTATCGTCTAATACTACCTCAGAGAATACCCACATCTCAAGCGCTTTAAAAGATGCTCAAATAGACTTAAGAAGCTATCTTTTTAAATTAAGCGACCCCAATGGAATATACCAAAGCCAGGAATACATTAAAAGTGTTGATACCGAGGCGCAGAATACCTTCGATTTTGAGATGTTGAACAACTATCAAAAAAAAGTAAACTTAGATGCAAACAGCAGCAGAAGCGGAAAAACACCAGCAAGCTTCAGAGGAGCACTCCTACTCAACGGAGACACATTAAAAGTAGCAAACTTCACAGGAGACACAGGACAACTTAGCTACGAAACAACAAATGCGACAGGGTAAACCCAAACGACACAGCAGTAAACATAACAGCAAACCTACTAGGCGACTACTACTTAAGATTATCAATAGTAGAAAACTCAGAAATAACAGAGATCATAGAATTCGCACTAAAAGACGGAACAGGAAAATACGAAGCAATCAAGTAGTAGAAACAGCAACAACATAAACATCTAAATCAGCAATAGGACAATCAGACAAATCATCATAATCAGTGTAACTGTCAAAGTCCTCATTGAAACCTCCGGGCGAGACTTGCAGTCGCACTTGGAGTAGCACACATCGAATTTCGAATAGCACCCGGAGTTGGTTAAGGAGTAAATACCATGCCATACTCTTCAATCACCCTCTTGTTTATTAGCTTTCCATTTCTTAAACCGGTAACATCCATTGCGGAAGAAAATTCCCAATCGCTTGCTTTTGATACCAACCTTGCACTTAACGGGGTTATTCAAAATATAATTATAACATATTTGAGGATATTGACGCTCGGGTGTTTCAGAGAGAAAGATTGTACCGTTTTTAGTATTAAAAAAAGATGGAGTAACACCATCCGAGCAAGTAATGCACTCCGCTTTTGTTTCTTGTCGGAACAAACTATCGCTAAGTTTTTTCTTTTTGTTGATGGCTCGGGTGTGCGATGCCAGCATTATACCCAATGATTTCTGCAGGGTATCAGTCCTTGTTTCTTCACTCCGATTGCGACTGCGAGTCGCGCCCGGAGTAGTAGAATCACACTTCGAATTACTAGTCGCTCCCGGAGTATAATAAGCAAACTCGGCTTCTAAGCTATTCACCAACACCATCAAGTGAAAATGATTAGGCATTAAACACCAGGCTAAAATATCGCAAAAAGGTAAAATATTTGTGGCTATCTTTTTTAAAAAGAACCGGTAATTATCCCGGTTAAAGAAAATATTATTCTTGTTGTTACCTTGATTGTAAATGTGATAAAGGTGTCCGGTTTGGAAATCCATGATTAAATATTTAAAGAACACCTTTCAAATTAAGCAATTTTAGTCCTGGATGCAAGTATTTTATCTGGTTACACCACTCCTTCAAATAGATATTTCTAATGGCACCTGTGGTTTTCCAGGTGGTGATACCAAAAGGACAGGATAACCGTACCTCGGGGCGTATACCCAATTGTCTTCCTTCGTAGGCAAAGTCAATAGCCTTACTCCCGTTAATCCAGGCCTCAATTTTTTCTGAAGTTACTTTGAGTCTGATTTTATACCACTCATTCGTGTTGAAGGTCATCATCGAGGTGGTTTCGTTTTCGGATCCATCTAATCCATCTATGGTACTGAGTCCTACTACCACACCTGCCCATCCTCCTACAATAAACGAGCAAAAATCATCGTTAACAGGGAATGTCAACCCACAAAAGAAATCGTTCCCGGCAATGCGGATCGCCTCCAAACTTACCTCGTAATTAACCTTAGGAAAGTCGTTTTTCCAGGTAATACCGGTGCAACCATCACCCATTCCCAAAACTATTTTTCCACCTGATATATAAACTTCGCCCTGGGGCCCAAAATTGGTGATATCCCAGTTGGTTAGCCCTTTACCGTCAAAAAGCCGAACACTTCCGGGAATTTCCAGGTTGATATCCGGGTTAGTCGCTTGTTCACTTGTGCCTTTATCGGTTTTCTGTTTGCAGTTGGCAATTACCAGAGCTACAGAAAACACTAATAATATTTTAAGTATATTCATCTTGAGTATTTTAAACCTGGTTTTATGTTTGTTAGCTAATGAATTTATTCGAAGATACAAATCATAAATATGTGCTGTTTCTAGCATCAATAACCACTTACTGATTACATGATCATCCTCATCGAACGTCTCATGATCTCCCTGTATTCAGCAGTATAATAAAATTAACGAATATTATTCACTTTTATATTTCTTATTGTTTTTTCATTCTAGATCAGTTTTATTATACATACCCAGGATATCGGAATACGACCCCGCGGATGTTTATGCTAAACATAATTGGAGTTAAAAAATAGTTAAACCTTTTCTCCCTTTTTTCAGTTTTTTTCCCATTTTTTATTTTTGGTGTCGCTTTAATATCGCTATCAAACACATACAATACGATAAAAAATGGACATACACGTTAAAGGAATTACCAAAACGTATGGTCCGCAAAAAGCTTTGGACGATCTCTCGTTTGAAGTGAGGACCGGCGAAATCCTGGGTTTTCTTGGACCAAATGGCGCAGGTAAAACAACTACCATGAAAGCCATCACCTGTTTTATTTCTCCAAACCATGGAGATATTACGGTTGGTGGAAACTCGGTACTTGAAAAACCGGATGAGGTAAAGAAGAACATTGGTTATTTACCTGAGAACAATCCACTTTATCTGGACATGCCTATTATAGATTACCTGCGGTTTATTGGTGAGCTACAGGGCGTTTCCAAGGCCAATCTGGATATACGGGTAAAGGAAATGGTGGCCAAATGCGGTTTAAATGATGAGAAGCACAAAAAAATCGGAGAACTCTCCAAAGGGTACCGCCAGCGTGTTGGACTGGCCCAGGCGCTAATTCACGATCCGGAAGTGCTTATTCTGGACGAGCCTACCACAGGTCTGGATCCTAACCAGATTATTGAGATTCGCGAGCTCATAAAAGAAATCGGACGGGAAAAAACCGTTATTCTTAGTTCCCATATTTTGGCAGAGGTAGAAGCCACGTGTGACAGGGTGCTCATCATCAACAAAGGTAAGATTGTGGCCGACGGTACTCCAAATGAACTTCGCCATAAAGCGCAAGGCAACGAAGTGTTGAAAGTGGCTGTTGAAGGCGGAACAACTAATGAGGTGTATGAAGTGCTAAAGGCTTTACCTGAAACGGAAGTGATTTCTTTTGGCGACGACAATCAGAACTTTTTCGAGGTGGAATCCAAACCGGGATTATCCTCGTGCAGGGCTATTTTTATGGCTTGTGCCGACAAAGGATGGTATCTCACCCAACTTACGCCACAAGAGAAAAACCTCGAAGATATCTTCCGCGAACTAACCCATGCGACTGGAGCGACCCATGCAGTTGAAGCGACCAACACGGTTGGAGCAAATTGGGAGAACTAATTAAAATCAACAAATACATTACGTATCAATTTTATTGATACTTGTGTCTTAATACTTGATACTCATTTATCATGAAACAAATATGGATTATCACCAAAAGAGAGCTGAAAGGTTACTTTGATTCCCTGATGGCTTATATTCTCATTGTCGTTTTCCTGGGTTTAAGTGGATTTTTTACCTGGCTCTACGGAAACAACGATGTGTTTTTTATTAACCGTGCCACTATGCAACCATTCTTTGGGATTGCATACTGGACGCTGTTTATTTTTATTCCGGCACTAACCATGAAACAGATTGCCGAAGAATACAAAACAGGAACGATAGAATTGATGCTGACCAAACCGGTTTCGGACTGGCAAGTGGTTACAGGAAAGTTTCTTTCTACATTTCTACTGATTGTAATTACACTGGCGTTAACTATACCCTATTATATCTCTATTGCATCTATTGGCCCAATCGACCATGGTTCGGTATGGACGGGATATTTAGGATTACTGTTGATGAGCGCTGCTTATATCAGTCTGGGTATTTTTGCCAGTAGTATTACGTCCAACCAAATTGTGGCCTTTTTACTGGCCTTGATCATAGGCATCTTCTTTCAGATTCTTTTCAGCATCATATCCAGGGCCTTTTCCGGATTTGCGGGAGAGGTAATGGCCTATATGGATATGCAGTACCATTATCGGAGTATCATTAGAGGAGTGGTTGACAGTAAAAACCTGATTTATTTCGGATCGATTATTATGTTGGGATTGATGGCATCTGAACTATCCCTGGTTAAACGAAATTTAAACTAAGCGCTATGTTTAAAAAGAGTCAATTAAAATACTATATTCTGTTGTCGCTGGGTATTATTGTGTTGATTAACATCCTGGCCAACAGGTTCTTTTTACGCCTGGATTTTACCGAAGATCAGCGATATACCTTGAGCGAAACGACGAAGGATGTATTGGAAGGGATTACGGAGCCTGTAACCGTTACCGCCTATTTTTCGGAGGGACTTCAACCTCAGTTCGATCAACTAAGAAACGATTTCAGGGATATTCTTTCGGAATATTCCTCTATTTCCGGAAGACAAGTTGTTTATGAGTTTGTGAATCCAAATGAGGATCAGCAAATGGAACAAAAAGCGGTGGAAGCAGGAATCCAAACAGTGATGATCGAAGCACGCGAAAAAGATCAGTCTATTACTAAGAAAGCCTATATGGGAGCAGTTATTCAAATTGGTGAGGAATCAGAGACCATACCATTTATCCAGCCCGGCGCTCAAATGGAATATGCCTTGACGACTGCCATCAAAAAAATGACGGTACCGGAAAAAGCGGCCATTGGTTTTATTAGTGGACATGGCGAAGCCGGCTTGCAGGAAATGATGCAGGTTACGCAAGGTTTGGATGTGTTATATGTTTCGGAAGAAGTTGAGTTGTCCGACAGTGTTAACCTCAGCAAATACAAAACCATTGCATGGATAAATCCCCAGGATACCGTACCGGAAGAACATCTGGCCATTGTGGATGAATACCTGGCACAAGGCGGAAATATTTTTGTTTCGGTAAACAAAGTGGATGCACAACTCAACCAGGGGATGGGGTTCTCAAAGTATACCGGCCTGGGCAAATGGTTAGAGAAAAAAGGAATTAAAGTGGAAGAAAATTTTGTGATGGATGTAAACTGCGGTTCTGTAAACGTTCAGCAGCGTCAGGGGATATTCACCGTTAACAGACCAATTAATTTCCCTTACCTGCCCATTCTTTCAAACTTTGCGGAACACCCCATAACAGAGGGGCTGGGAACGATGGTACTGCAATTTGGAAGTACCGTTAGCTTCTCGGGCGATAGCACTCAAACATATACACCCCTGGTATTTACTTCGGAAAAATCAACCACCCAGCCAACACCTGTTTATTTCAATATTGAAAGACAATGGGACGAAAATGACTTCCCCATGTCGAAGCTTCCCGTGGCCGCTATGGTTGAAACGAATAAAAATAAATTAGTGGTGGTGGCAGACGGCGATTTGGCGATCAATGGTTCAGGACAGGAAATGCGACAGGTGCAACCCGATAACGCCAATTTTGTGGTTAATGCCATCGACTTTATGAGTGATGATACAGGCTTGATTCAACTGCGCTCAAAACAGGTTAAAATGCGCCCGCTGGATCAAATTGACGATGCAGACAAGCAAGTACTGAAATGGGCCAACTTTGGGCTGCCCATCCTGATAATACTGGGCATAGGAATTTACAGAAACCAAAGAAGAAAACTGATCAGATTAAAAAGAAAGGGGGAAAGCTATGTTTAGAAAATCCAACCTTAAAACATTAGGCATTACTTTTGGAGTGCTGCTGGCCATGGTGGTCATTACTCATTTTGTAGATCAATCCAAAGGGGTGAATACCTTAAAAAGCGTACTTTTCGAAGTAAATACCGGGGATGTAAATACGGTTGTCGTTTATCCTAAAATGCTTGACGGTGAAAAGATAGAACTAAAAAAGGAAGGTGATAACTGGAGGGTGCTCGCCGACGGCAAAAACTATAACGGAGATGCCGGGGTGATAACCGGATTAATCAATCAGGTAAATGCGCTTAAACCACTTCGTTTAGCTTCACGAAGCAAGGACAACTGGGAGAAGTTTGAGCTAACCGATTCTCTTTCATCCAAAGTTCAACTGATGAACAACGGTGAAGAGCTCGCCTCTATTTATATTGGAAAATTCTCGTACCGTCAGGCTAATCAGAATGCCATGATGATGCAGCAAAACCCGTATTACAGGGGGCCGCAGGGTACGATGACCACCTATGTGAGATCGGGAGATGATACGGAGGTGTATGCCGTGGAGGGATTTCTGGGAAGTTCCATCAACCGCGATGTAAATGCTTTTAGAAATAAGCAACTCCTCAAAGTGGATAAAAGCAATTTGAGCAAGATAACCTTTACCTATCCCGCAGACAGTTCTTTTACCATGGTTAAAAACGAGGATACATGGATGTGTGACGGAGTTGCATTGGATTCAGCCAAAGTAGCCGATTATTTGGGTAGGATTACTTCATTGCGAGGATCTTCCTTTACGGATGAAATCCCCGGAATGTATACCCATACCGTGCAGATTCAGGATAAACAAATGGCTATTTCCGAGATTAAAGCTTTGGTTCAAAGCGATGAGGTTACGATGACATCAAATCAGAACCAAGGCAGCTTATTCAAAGAAAACAAGGATGCTAACTTTTCCAAGTTGTTTGTGTCCAAGTCAGAATTAGAGGAGTAATCAATTTTTCTATCATCATATATGTAAAACGATTCTTCCCTTAGCCCTGAGGCCGGGGGAAGTACCCCATCTACTACTTCGCCGTAGGATGCGGCAGCCGGAAATAGATGTGGGGATAGGGGATATTAAGTCGATAATCATTAGTTAAACCCGCCATATGTATCAGAAATACTGTTACGCAATTATACTATTTCAAAACAAGGCGTTTCCCTGAGTTGTTTCAACTCGCCATAGCGGTGCTGTGCCTCGTTTCAGCAGCTCCTTGTTTTATGGTATTTTAAATGCTCATTATCTACCGGTAATACATTATGCAGGTTAAAGAGCAAACTGCTTAACGATTTCGATAAAAAGCTGTCTTTTTCAAACCAAACCCTTTAACGAGTTCATTTGACATTTTGTAAACTTTTAAGATAGGTAATCATGAGAATAAAATATTCTTTTTTGTTGTTGTTATCTGTTTTCGGGATGATGACAATGTTAAACCAGCCAATATTGGCAGCCGGAGAGGTTGAAGTATATACCACCAACACCAAAATTTCTGTTCCGCCCGGCGAATCTATTAATTACGATTTAAAAATCATCAATCACTCCGAACAAACGCAGCTCTGCAATTTATCGGTTCGGGGAATACCCGGTAGCTGGGATTATAGCTTAAATTCAGGCGCTTACAACATTAAGCAGATAGCCGTGTTACCAGACAATAAGCAAACCCTCAAATTGAAGGTTGAAGTTCCTTTAAAGGTGAACAAAGGCAATTATCCCATAACGGTTTATGCCGGATCGGCCAAACTGCAACTGGTGGTAAATGTAGCTCAGCAAGGAAGCAACAAAACCGAATTCACCACCGAACAGGCCAATATGCAAGGCCATTCAAAAGCGGATTTTAATTTTAAAACAAGCCTACGAAACCGAACCGGGGAAAAACAACTTTATGCTTTGCGCAGTGCTGCTCCGCGTGGCTGGCGTGTTACCTTTAAGCCCAATTACAAACAAGCTACATCGGTTGAAATTGAGCCCAATGCGTCAAAAGATGTCAGCATTGAGGTTAAGCCCCCACACAGCATCAGTGCCGGAACCTATAAGATACCCGTAAAAGCGGTCAATAACTTTAGTAGTGCCGATTTAGAACTGGAAGTGGTAATTGAAGGTACCTACGAAATGGAGTTAACCACGCCCACCGGTTTGTTAAGCAGCAATATAACCGCAGGAAGTACCGAAACGGTGGAACTCCTGGTAAAAAACACGGGCTCAGGTTCTTTGAACAAAGTGGCTTTAAGCGCATCAAAACCCTCGGGTTGGGAGGTTACATTTAATCCTTCGGAAATTGAAAGTATTGCTGCGGGGAAAAGCGCAAAAGTACAAGCTACTATAAAAGCGGCAAAAAAATCCATTGCGGGCGACTATGTATGCAATATATCAGCTAAGATACCCGAAGTAACAGAAAAGATCTCCTTTAGGATGGGTGTAAAAACACCGGCTATCTGGGGCTGGATGGGAATCCTGGTGATTTTCCTTGCGTTAGGGAGTATCGCGTTTTTGTTTCGTAAATACGGAAGGAGGTAAGCATGGCTGTTCCTGTTGTTAAAATTGAAGCACTCACCAAAAAATATAAACAAGCAACCGTAGTCGATAACCTGAATCTGCAAATCGAAAAGGGTGAGATATTCGGGTTGCTGGGGCCGAATGGTGCAGGAAAATCAACCACAATCCGCATGATGATGGGGATGACCCAGCCCTCGGCAGGAAGTGTGCAGGTTTGTGGGCATTCTTCCCAGCATGAACCTATTCGGGTTAAAAGGCGAGTAGGTTACCTGCCCGAGGATGTTGGGTTTTATAACCATATGACGGGTTTTGAAAACCTGATGCTTACAGCCCGGCTGAACCAAATACCTGATCAGCAAGCCAAAGAAAGGGTGGAGGAGTTACTTGGAATGGTGGGTTTAGCCCAGGAAGGAGATAAAAAAGCGGGGGCTTATTCGCGAGGCATGAAACAGCGCCTGGGATTGGCCGATGTACTGGTTAAAAAACCACAGGTGATTATTCTTGATGAACCCACTCTGGGGCTGGACCCAAGGGGAATGAGTGAATTATTGGAACAAATTCGCGATTTAAGCAAAAACCAGGGGATTACGGTATTGTTCTCGTCTCACCACTTGCACCAGGTGCAGCATATATGCGACAGGGTAGGTTTGTTTGTGAAAGGAAAACTGATTGCCTCTGGTGATATAGAAAGCCTATCTTCCCAGTTGTTTTCTGAAAGCCCTGTGGAAATTCAAGCCGGGGTGCAGTGGCGTTCGAACCACGAAACATGGGCCGAAAACATACGGAAACTCAGGGCTTCGATCCAAAATATAGATGGAGTTGCAGAAGTAAAATATAACGATGATTTGTTGACCTTAGCATGCGTGCAGGATGTGAGTGCCTCAGTGGCTAAAATGATTATAGATGCCAGCTTTGATTTAACTTTTTTACGGAAAAAGGAATATGGCTTAAACGATATTTACAACAAATATTTTGAGGGAGGTGATGATGATAAAAACTAACGAAATCTTCAATCAACGATCAGCCGAGATGAATTGGTTTAAACGGAACAAAAAGGAATCTGCGCCGGATGCATTTAAGGTTTTGGTGCACAAAGAAATGGCCGACCATATAAAAAGTTGGCGGTTTATTATTCTGGTCGCGCTAATAGCCCTCACTTGTTTAGGTTCCATGTACACGGCTCTGGCCAATATAGCTGAAGCCATAAAAACCAGTAAGGCGGATGATGTTTTTGTCTTTTTAAAGCTGTATACGGTATCGGACGGAACACTGCCTTCGTTTTTTGTTTTTGTGGGTTTTCTAGGGCCGTTACTGGGCATAGGTATGGGGTTTGACGCAGTTAATTCAGAGATGAACAAAGGTACGGTTAGCCGGATATTGTCTCAGCCCATTCCTAGAGACTACTTTATCAATGCCAAATTTACCGCCTCGTTGGGCATCATTAGCCTACTGTTTTTTACACTGAGCTTTTTGGTGATGGGAATTGGCTTGTTAGCCATTGGTATTCCGCCAACACCCGAGGAGTTTATGCGAATCGTCCTGTTCACGCTGGCCGCCATTGTTTACGTGGCTTTTTGGCTGAATTTATCTATTTTGTTCTCCATTAAGTTTGTTCAGCCGGCTACCTCCGCTTTGACCGGGATATCCGTATGGCTGTTTTTTTCCATATTTTATAATATGCTGGTGGGTGTTGTGTTTAAGATGCTCGTTCCTGCCGGCAGAAACCTGTCCGTTGCTGGCGAAAGAATGAAACTGAATATATCCCAGCTGGCACCCAACCAGTTATTTAACGAAATCACCAATGTGCTTTTGACTCCCACGGTAAGAAGTGTGGGACCCTTAACCATGGAACAGGTTAGGGGAGCCATTCCGGGCCCAATACCTGTATGGCAAAGCATGATGCTGGTATGGCCTCAAATCATAGGTATTATCGCCTTAACAGTTATTTGTTTTGTGATATCCTATTTGCTGTTTGTGAAGAGGGAAATAAGAAGTACATAAAAAAGGGGCTAACAGGCCTCTTTTTTTAAACCCGGATTATGTATTGGAGGTTCGTCATGAGCATGGCAACTACAATAAAATAAGGCATTACTGAAACGAGGCATAGCATCGTTCTGGAGAGTTGAAGTGATGCAACGAAGTGCCTTGTTTTAAAGTAATTTCAATGGGTAATAGAATTTCTAATGCATATTGCGGGTTAAATCAAGTTCTATTAAATGACGTTAGTATTATTATCCGGGAACTGCCATTAGGAATTTGAAAAATTCCATAATGGCGGCAGGCATCAGCCGTATCGAGGAAAGCCCGATTGAAAAGATCTTACATTACTGTGTTTAAGTAAGCTTTATAAATTATTAATCGAATTGGCATTGGGATGAGTTCCGATGACCAATTGGAGATTATTTCATACAGCAACCAATCACAATTGACCTTCCGTCCGAAATAAGATACGGGTAGTAGGATGTTGCTTTGCTACAACCGACAAAAACACCACTGACTATTGGCCCTTTAGCGCCACCTTTTTGGCCAGCTGATGGCAAAAGTCCTGCTCCTTATGCCCGGAATGTCCTTTGATCCACTTTAATTCCATCAGTTTTCCTTCACAAAGCTGATCGATATGCTGCCAGTGTTCCGCAAACTTTATGACTTTACCGTGTGCAGTTTGCCAATTGTTATGCTTCCAGAAGTGAACCCATTGCACCAGTCCACGAATAACAAACCGACTATCCGTGTTTACCTGTATTTTATCTGATGAATTTAAAAGTTCGAGGCCTTCAATTACCGCCAATAATTCCATGAGGTTGCTGCTACCGTTGGCGAAAGAACGGCTGTATACTTTTCGCTTACCCTGATGTTTTTCTATAAATCCGCCATAACCCGACTGTCCGGTTTCGCTAAGAAAACATCCATCTGCATATAGTTTGTGGAAACCATCCGTTTCTGTGTCTTACGCTGTGATAACCAATTTATGGCTACGCCGGTCAATGACTAAGTACCTTTTCGAAAAATCATCTTCACTTAAAAAGTTAAAACCTTCAATAAAAACGCAGCTAATCAACTGACCCACTTCCATATCGCCACTGATCGCTGAATTGAGCACTTTATAAAATTGAAACTTGTTGGCGCTAAGCACCTGTGAAAGATGGTTATCCTGCAGAAATGACATTGTACCGTCATCCGCTGAATATGATAGTCTTATATTTTCATCCTCACCGGAAACCAAACATCCTATATAACTGTTTTGGATGGATTCAATGATTATATTGAGTTTAACGATTTTCAAGTTAATTAGAATTGATGTTTGAAGTTAGCAAAAACTTTGGAGTAGTTATGTGGTTTCTTTTGTTACGTATTGAATTTATATCAATGAAATGAATAGTGTTGTAATATCAATAACTATCTTTAGCTATCAAATTATTTAAGCCATGGCAAAACTATTTATACCGCAGAATTATAAATCCTTTTTGGATTTAAAACAGACCGAACATGCAATAAAAGAGGTGAAAGATTTTTTTCAAAGTTCACTAGCTTCGGAATTAAGGTTGAGAAGAGTTACCGCTCCCTTGTTTGTGATGAAGGGAACCGGTATTAACGATGATTTAAACGGCACGGAGCGTCCGGTAGCTTTCCCGATAAAGGAATTTAACGACCAGGTGGCAGAAGTGGTTCATTCCCTGGCTAAATGGAAGCGTATGATGCTGGCCGATTATAACATTGAAAAAGGCTACGGTTTGTACACCGATATGAACGCCATCCGACCCGATGAAGAATTAACAAACATACATTCCCTATATGTTGATCAATGGGATTGGGAACGACATATAGAACCGGGCGAATACAATATCGACTTCCTGAAACACATCGTTAAAAAAATATATGAGGTGATGAAACGGGCCGAGTTTATTGTCTTTGAGCGGTATCCCGATATCAAACCTATTTTACCCGAAGAAATCACTTTTATTCACACGCAGGATTTATTGGACAAATACCCTGATCTTACGCCAAAAGAAAGAGAGGATGCAGTTGCAAAAGAGCATGGTGCAGTATTTATATTGGGCATTGGGGGAAAACTATCGAATGGAGAAAAACATGATGGCCGGGCACCGGATTACGATGACTGGACATCCGATTCTGAAAATGGTAACAAAGGGTTAAACGGCGATATTTTGGTTTGGAATACGGTTCTGGAACGTTCCTTTGAGTTATCCTCCATGGGCATCAGGGTGAGCCCTGAGGTACTTGTAAAACAGTTGGAAATTGAAGGATGCCCTGAACGTAAAGAATTACTTTTTCATAAGAGACTGCTTAAAGGAGAGTTGCCGCTTTCTATTGGAGGAGGAATAGGACAATCCCGCTTGTGTATGTTTTATTTAAAGAAAGCACATATTGGTGAAATACAATCCAGCATCTGGCCCGATACGATGCGAAAGGAATGCGCCGAGAACGGGATTTTCTTGGTATAAACCCATGCATCCGATTAAATAAATACATCGTAAGAACCCCCTTTAGGACGGGTTAATTGAAGAAGATCCAAAAATATCGTCTGCCGGATAACAGACAATCAATGAATGATGATGAGCAAGAAAAAGACAATGTACATACCACAATTACAAGATATACAAGATGCAGCTACTCGTTTAAAGGAAGTAATTAAAAGAATTCCGTTGGAATATAATCATACCTATTCGGAGAAGTATGAGGCTGATATTTACTTTAAGCGTGAAGATCAACAGGTGGTACGTTCCTATAAAATACGGGGGGCCTACAACAAAATGGCCTCTTTGCCAAAAAAAGAGATTAACGGAGGTGTGGTTTGTGCCAGTGCCGGAAACCATGCACAGGGAGTGGCATTGTCCTGTTTTTTACTAAAAGTGAAAGGTATTATTTTTATGCCTACAACCACACCCCGGCAAAAAATTAAAAGGGTAAAAACGTTAGGTAAAGAATGGGTTGAAGTGATGCTGGCGGGAGATACTTTTGATGATGCCAACCGGGAAGCACTCACGTTCAGCAAAGATAATAACTTGACCCTCATTCCCCCTTTCGATGATCCCAAAGTAATTGAAGGACAAGGAACAATTGGTATTGAAATACTGGAAGATTTACCTGATGTCGATTTTGTATTTATACCCGTAGGAGGAGGCGGGCTGACGGCCGGGTTAAGTGCTTACATTAAACTGAACAGACCCGATGTTCAGCTTATTGGTGTAGAACCGGAAGGAGCGCCTGCCATGTATCAATCTATCAAGGCCGGTAAAATAGTAACCTTGCCCGAAATAGATAAGTTTGTGGATGGAGCCGCAGTTCAAAGGGTAGGTGATTATACCTTTCCGGTGTGCCAAAGGAACCTGGACGATATGCTCTTGGTACCCGAAGGAAAAGTATGTACCAAGATTTTGGAGATGTACAACAATGAAGCTATCGTGGCTGAGCCTGCAGGGGCTTTATCGGTGGCTGCTTTGGAGCAATACCAGCAGCAGATCAAAGGTAAAAAAGTGGTTTGCATTATCAGTGGCGGCAACAACGATATTACCCGAACCGAGGAAATTAAAGAACGCTCCATGCTTTACGAGGGGTTGAAACATTACTTTATCGTTCGTTTTCCGCAACGGCCAGGAGCTTTAAAAGAGTTTGTAAACGATATCCTGGGACCTACCGACAACATTGTTCTGTTCGAATACGCCAAAAAAATCAACCGCGAAAAGGGACCTGCCCTGGTCGGTATCGAATTAAAAGACAAATCGGATTTTGAGCCCTTATTGGAGCGGATGAGAACCAAAAACTTTTTTGGCGAGTACTTGAATAACAAACATGATTTATTTGCTTATTTGATTTGATCCTCGCTTAAACCGAGACTTCGCTTTGAGCAAAACCCTCGACACGTAATCATTTTGTACAAAAAGTCAGTCAAACTGAATAAATGACAGTTTAAAATGTTGGTATTCAGACAATATGACTGATTTTTAGCTTAATATTGAAATGGTATACTCTTTGAAAAAATCATAGTTGAAATTAAATGTTTAACTAAAATTTTTGGAGGATTTAATCATGACACTTGCAAAATTAAGTAACAACTGGTTTCCATCATTTCCTTCAATCTTTGATAGATTTATTGAGAATGATTTGATGGATTGGAATAGTGCAAACTATTCTAGCACACGTACTACCGTCCCTGCAGTTAACGTAACAGAAAACGACAATGAGTTTATCATTGAAGTAGCAGCACCGGGAATGAACAAGAATGATTTTAAAGTGAATTACGACAATGGCAGATTGACTATTTCATCGGAACATAAAGATGAAAAGGAAGAAAAAAGACGGGGCAAAGTGACCAGACAGGAGTACAGCTATCAAGCATTCCAAAGGTCATTTACCGTGGCAGAGAATACGGTAAACGTGGATAAAATTAAAGCCAACTACAAGGACGGTATTCTTCACATTACATTGCCCAAGCGCGATGAGGTGAAGCCTAAACCTGCCAAGATGATTGCTATATCGTAAATGATGTTTAAAAAATCTTACCGAGGGCTTCGTATTAAACGAAGCCCTCGGTTGTTTTTAGGGTATGCAGGTTTATCAATAAAAATGCATTAAAATATTAGTTTAATCCTTTGTATTTGATTCGTATCTTTGAATAAAACACTCGCGATGCGTTTCCTTAATGTAATGCTAATTCTTTCTGTTGCCTTTGTATTTATGAATTGCAAACAGAAAACCAATAAAGGCACAAGTGAACAAGCGACTAACCCGGACATCAACCTGGAAATTCCCGGAAGTGTTCGGCTTTTTGACGGTAACGGGCTAACCAACTGGGATATCACCAATTTTGGGCCCCAGGGCGAAGTTTATATATCAGGTGGAAAAATAGTTTTGGGAATGGGTGATGGTTGCACCGGTATTACCTGGAAAAACGACTTTCCTAAGGTTAATTACGAGGTAAGTTTGGAGGCGATCCGCATTGCCGGGAACGATTTCTTTTGTGGGTTGACATTCCCTGTTAACGATGATTTTTGCTCGTTTATTGCAGGAGGATGGGCGGGTGTGGTATTAGGACTCAGTACCATAGATGGATTAGATGGATCCGAAAACGAAACCACCTCGATGATGACCTTCAACACGAATGAGTGGTATAAAATCAGACTCAAAGTAACTTCAGAAAAAATTCAGGCCTGGATTAACGGGAGTATGGCTATTGACTTTGCCTACGAAGGAAGACAATTGGATATACGCCCCGAGGTACGGTTATCCTGTCCTTTTGGTATCACCACCTGGAAAACCACAGGTGCCATTAGAAATATCTATTTGAAGGAGTGGTGTAACCGTGATAAAATACTTGCATCCAGGACTAAAATTGCTTAATTTGAAAGGTGTTCTTTAAATATTTAATCATGGATTTCCAAACCGGACACCTTTATCACATTTACAATCAAAGTAACAACAAGAATAATATTTTCTTTAACCGGGATAATTACCTGTTCTTTTTAAAAAAGATAGCCACAAATATTTTACCTTTTTGCGATATTTTAGCCTGGTGTTTAATGCCTAATCATTTTCACTTGATGGTGTTGGTGAATAGCTTAGAAGCCAAGTTTGCTTATTATACTCCGGGAGCGACTAGTAATTCGAAGTGTGATTCTACTACTCCGGGCGCGACTCGCAGTCGCACTCGGAGTGAAAAAACAAGGACTGATACCCTGCAGAAATCATTGGGTATAATGCTGGCATCGTAGACCCGAGCGTCAATATCCTCAAATATGTTATAATTATATTTTGAATAACCCCGTTAAGTGCAAGGTTGGTATCAAAAGCAAGCGATTGGGAATTTTCTTCCGCAATGGATGTTACCGGTTTAAGAAATGGAAAGCTAATAAACAAATCACTATAAGGATGATCTTAGTATTCGAAATAAAAAAAGAACCTTTCGCCAATTTTTTTATTTAATACAACAAAGATAAGATCATTAACATATCGGTATAAGTTTTCTTAGGAACGCTATATTGACCCATTGATTTTACTAGCCCCGAGGCAGGTTATACCCTCCCATCGGGGCATTTTTATATCTCAACCGGCTCAGCTATCCCTTCCATCACCATACATGCCTCTTCCTTTGGGATACTTTATTGGCTCAATTGGGTAATTGAAGTCAACAATTGGCTAGTGTTACCTTTCCATCGCTCAATAAGCTAAGTCAATTGCCTTGGTGAGCTATTTAATTGGGGACGATGACTCTTCCATTGGCGGATTGAAGCCATTCATTTTATCTTTTCCAAAGTTTAAAACTTTGGAAAAAGTTTATACTACTAAAATTTTACCATTTACCAGATGACTATTGGCCAAGTCGTGACGCAACTTTTAGGATAACGGTTATAGTTGCACTCCGACTAACAAAAAATCCCCGACATTGCTGCCAGGGATTTTCGCTTTTTAAATACACATATTTGTTTTATTACAAACTTTCTATTGCTGTTTTTAGATTACCAACAGAAGGATGCGTATTATTACCCCCTGCTTTACCGTTTTCTTCGAAGAAGAGATTAAAACAAGCTAATGCTTTTTCTTTTTCTTTAGCATGAAGATAAAGCTTAGCCAACATTAAATTACCCATGATAATTCCAATTTCTTTATCGGCAGCAAAGCCTTGTGCCCTTTTAGTAAAATCTGCTACAATATCTTTTGATTCTGCCAACTTAGGAGTTCTTAAAATCTCGTCGCAAATACTGTGGTAATTGTAAATATATTTTTCTTCACCTTTTAATGCTTCGGCTTCCTTAATTTTTACGTCATACCAGGTTTGTATTTGGTTGTTGGCAATGTAAAAACTATACTTCAGGATTTCCTTTGTTCCTTTTATATAATCGTCAGGAAATTCATTATAGCATCTTTCAATTTCGGTATTAAGCTCTTCCAAACTCATGCATTTGGTTGAAAACTGTTGGAGATGTGTCATATAAGCACCAACAAATAACATTGCATATCCGTAATCATCTGATACTTCTTTTACCTTGTCTTTATTCTTCAACAAATATTTGAACTCTTTTGAGGCATATGGATAATTTGCAGACGAAATAACAAAAAACTGTTCTTTGTTCATGTACTTTTCAAGAGACGTTTGTTTGATAATATCTCTAGCCACCTTCTCCATAGACTCTTTATCGTACTGTGCTTTTACAGCCTTTAGGTAGGTCATCAGAAACTCAAGATCACGATTCCCGCTTTCGTACTTTGCTTTCAATGTTCCAATTCGTTTTGAAGGATCTAAGGCTGCTTTACCACCCGCAATTAAATCTTCGGCCGGCATACCACCAACCAGTTTGTGAACAGCGTTTCCATTTCCATCTATAAATAGCAATGTTGGATATGAATTTACACCATATTTCTTAGCTAGAGCCGGACCTTCACCTTTTTCGCAATCCATTTTAACGTTTACAAACTCTTTATTATAGAAATCGCCAACTTCTTTTTGGGTGAAAATGTTTTTTGCCAAATGCTTACATGGCCCGCACCAGGTAGTGTAACAGTCCATAAAAATTAGTTTGTTTTCATTTTTTGCTTTTGCCAAAGCTTCGGAGAATGTTCCGTGTTCGAATTCAATTCCTTGTCCGAATACCATAATTGCCAGCATTAACATGCTAAGCGTTGATAAAATCTTTTTCATTTTAAATTATTTATTTGTTGGTGCCGTTAACATAGGTATATAGAGACTTTACATAGTTTTTAGCCATATCGTTTTTAGCCATTTTTTCTAATTTTTCGTAGGCCTTTTTAAGCTCATCTTGTTTTTCATTTACACTCAATGCTGAAAACAAAATAGTATTATTAATAAATGAATCATCCGATTTTATAGCTTCCTTAATCCATTCTTCTGCTTTTTGACCTGCTTCAGGAATCTTGCCCAAATCTCCTCTTATAAAAGCTCTTGCACAGGTTACCATTGCGTTGGCTTTATTTGAAGATGCCTCAATTTCTTTATCAGCCTTTGGTAAAAGTTCAAGAAGCAGTTTTCTTGCCTCAGCGTTTTTACCTTGCTTTATAAGAATATCGATATACTTGGCATGCCAAGTTATATTATCCTCCAATTCAATACCCCTTTTACACCATTTAGCAGCATATTTTAATTCCTCAGGGATATCTGCAGGATTTTTTTCGTAAAGCATAATATTGATATACTTATCTATTTCCCAGGCCGTTGAATAAGCCATTATATTACTATCGGCAATTTTACGGAAGTCTTCTTTACCCCAATCGTTACCTAAAGCGGTTGCAAAGTAGTTTGAAATATGTGTATGCATTGTTTCACCTGTTATTTTTGCGGCTTCTTTAATTTCATCCACTATTTCCTTACCTTCAGTGTTGAACCTTTTTATAAAATTCATTTTGAAAACGGTAAAAATCGCCAGGTCAATATCAGCTTTGCTTGCATGTTTTTCGTAAGTAGTTTTGTTTTTTACGAAATATTCGAAGGCAGGAAGTTTATAATCATCCAGGTATTTTGAAACAATTTCATAAACTACTTTTGAATCCCACTTTTTCTCTCCAATCTCGTTAAGATATTCAGCAACTACCTTAGTGTGGTCTTTGTATGCCTCTTTTAAAGCAGCAATATAAGCGAGAACTGTTTTTTTATCGCGATTTCCTTGATTATATAACTTCTCTAAACTAGAAAGTTGTTTGGCCGGATCAAGAGCTGTTTTTACCATGGCAATAAACTCTTCACTGTTTTTTCCACCTACCGATTTATAAACAACCTCTCCATCACCATTTATAAAAAGTAAAGTTGGAAATGCTTTAGCTTCATATTCTTTAGCAAAATCAACACCTTCGCCTTTTTCAGCATCAATTTTCAATGAAATAAAGTTGCTGTTCATATACTCACCAACTTTTGAATCTTTGAAAACACTGGCAGCCATACGCATACATGGCCCACACCAATCGGTATAAACATCAACAAAAATGAGTTTGTTTTCTGCTTTTGCCTTCGCTTTTGCTTCTGCCCAGGTTCCGTGTTCGAAATCTATTCCTTGTGCGAATAATTGGCCACTAAATATGACAGCAGCAATTATTAATAGTGCTTTCTTCATTGCCTTTTGTGTTAATACGAATTATAAATCTTCAATCTATTTTTAACTTTTCTCTATTAGATTTTTAGGTTGGTCATTATTCGCGGAAGAACATTCGCGGATAACACATATCTACAGTTTTATTACCTGCTAAGTAATTGAATTATTGTAGGAAACTAGGTTAGCGTTTGGTTAATAATGCAGCTCCCCAGGTTAATTAAGGTTAATGAAAAATCAAGTTTTAAAACTCCTTGCTAATACCCTAAAAGCCCCTGCCATTGCAGAGGCTTTACAATAAAAATAAATACACAAACTAATACCTGGTTTTATGTAGTAAATATGCTTCAAACCTAATCGTTAATTCCATTCGTTATTTTTCAAACGTTTATCTAATATATATGTTAATATTTTGTCTGTATGGCATTTACATCTTGATAAAGCACTCAATACTCACCACTGGGTTACTGCTTACTGCAATCCTGCTTCCTTTAACGCCTCCCTAATCTTCTCGGCTCCATGCATTTGTTTGGCCAATATTTTTCCTTCTGGCGAGATTAATAGGATATGCGGAATAGCTGTTACATTGTATTTTTCCGAAACACCATTTGTATCCCTTACCTGGGTCCATGGCATTTGCTCTTGCTCAACGGCTTTGAGCCACGCTTTTTTTTCAGCATCCGTTGAAATGTTTACTATCTCCAAACCTTTTGTATGATACTCTTCATAAACTTCTTTAACACCTGGAATTGCTTTACGGCATGGTCCACACCAGGAGGCCCAAAAATCAATGAGCAAGTATTTACCTTTGTATTTGCTAATAGATATTTCTTCTCCATCTAGCGATGTTAAATTAAACTCAGGTGCTGGCTGACCCACTGCTGTTTTCAACTCCGTTTTATAACGTTCGTTTAAATCGTTCAGGTAATAGCTGTTATGAATATCCTTAGAGAAAGTATTCAATACTTTTTTAAGGGTTGTTACGTCAGCTCCCCAATATTTTTGAAAGAAAAAGTACGTTAATGGAATACTCTTGGGGTAAGCTTTTGCTGCTTTCCAAAGTTTAGCTTCAAAACCATCCTTAACCTTTTTCTCATCAGGAGATAATTGTTTTTTATACTGAATATTTTGGTAAGTAGAATAATCAAGCTCTTCCATGATATTCTGGTAGTTATCGTTTACCTTAGAACCTTCCGCTACCAGATTACCATCCTTTTCTGAGACGGTAATAATTCCAGGCTCCGAAAAGAAAGCTAACCGCTTAAAGTTTTTTCCCTGCGTAACATACATGTTTCTGTTTGCTATTTCAGCATCCAGCTCAAGTTCAAACTTACCATCTACAATCGTAGTTTTAAAACTTAAACTGTCAGCCTCTTCTTTAGAATGGACTTGTTGGTATGGATAGATAACTAATTCACCATCACCACCAGTAAGTTGACCTTTTATAATGCATGTATTGGGTTTGGGAGTGCATGAAAAAAGCACGGCAAGTGTTATAACAGCAAGTGTTATAACAGCAAGTGTTTTAATATAATTTGACATAGTATTTTTTAGATTTTTAGTTGTGGTTGTGGAAAACTTATAAATCCCCATCCCACCACCTTTGGTGGTGTACTTCCCCTTGCTCTCCGGAGCAAAGGGAAGAACCAATGGTATTAATTTATAATTATGTTTTAATAAGAATTAATTCGAGCCAACAAGAAAACTGTGATTCTTGTATGTTCGTGATTCGAAAAGGTCAAGTACTAATTTCCCCAACTTCTTAGGGGGCAGTATTCAAGTACATTTCTTACCCTTTGCCCCTGGTGGTATGAAACAACACTACCGATGGTTTCTTCATCCATAATATTAACCGACTTAATGGTTAAATCATTAGGGTAGGTAGTTTTCCAGATATCAATGGCATCTCTATGCGTATAAGTATCTGCACAATAATCCACATCATCATCCACAATAATCAATGGAGGCTCCCACCAATTGGGCACAAAATACCTTGTAGGCAGTAATCCCAAAAACTTACCAATTGATGTAATAATTACTTCTCCTTCGCTAAAATGCTGAGGAGCATACATAATACCTATATCAGCTGGATCGGTTACTTCAATAGGATCACCTTCTGCTACCTGAACCATATTTAAACCTGGTAGTATAGTTGGATCGGTTGTGATATGCGACGGTGAAGATGTTAACGGATCTTCCCAATATGCCCAATCATTCCATTGGCAAATCCAAATGTTTAAATAGGAGTTGTGATCCCACATTAAATTTTCTTTTACATATGTATATGCTTCATCCGTTGCTACATCCCCCAGTTGAACCCAGTTGATACCTGCCTCTTCAAGCTCTTTACCGAGAGGGTTAATTGTTGCCAACTCAAAACGCACTTTTAAATCAACTGAGTGCGGAGCGTTTGCTTTGGCTGTATTACTAAAAGCACTGTTTAGTTGGTTTATTATTCCTGCAACTTTTTCTTGATCGAAAGATTTAAACATGGATTTGTAATCATCTGTTTCTACCATGTGAAATACAATAGGAATTACCACCTCTTCAAAATCTTCGCTTGGCGCTTCTTCTACAATTACAGATACCGCAGGACTCTCAACATCTAAAGCTTTAGCATAAAACTCCATGGAGCCAGTACTTACATCCGTAGTTGAAAATGTAAAATCCTCTATTTTTTCTCCATCAGCCGAGAATATCTCTATCCCTTCTGGGATATTCCTGGTTTTATATTTTACTTCACTATCCTTATAAATAGTGTCAACCACTTCGATACCAACTACGGTCTTTACGCTTAAATCCTTTGTAAAATAAGCATCAATTGTAAACTCAACCTCAGCTGTACCATTTGCAAACAAGTGCGTGGTATTCGTACTCAATACCAATCTTGTAATATCCTCTGCCGAATATTCGTTTGTAAACCTATCGTATGGTTCTTTCTCACACCCAACAAGAACCACGAGCATAACTGCTATGTATATAATTATTTGCTTCATCTTTGTAAGTTTTAATTAAAGTTCCAACCTGGGTTTTGTTCAATCCTGTTTTCTTCCAGTTCCGCAACCAAAGGTATAGGCTGTGTTAAACGATAATCATTATCTTCTAACGTATACGTTGTTCCTTCTTCGGTTAAGTCAACAGCAGGGCGGGTAAATCCTTTTCCTGTCCTTACCATATCTAACCACACTTTATCGTACTCAAAACAAAATTCTTTAGTTCGTTCGTCCAGGATATCTTGTAAAACATCACTTCCTGTATAACTCACGTAACCATTATAACGGTTCATTTGAAACTTCTCAAGTTCACTAACAGCACTTGCATTATCACCTTTACGGGCATACGATTCAGCAATAATTAATTGTAAATCGGCAATACGGAAAAAGAAAAATGAAGTAAATGATTGCCCTTGTAAATTCGAGAACTTATTTATGGCACCCAATTTAGGCGCAAAAAAATCAGCAGGATCGCCAGGAATACTATTAACCCATGCATTTCTAACATCATCGCTAGAATAAAGACTATATAAACGTTCACTGGCAAAATTATTCATCCCATAAGCAGCATATCCACAAACTACCTCTGTAAATAAAGACGAGTGCGTATAACCAAAGGGAGTACAAACCAACAATGCATTCGAGTTATCTTTACTTGTACCATTATCATCTATTTTAAACATATTACCAAATTCCGATAAAGAAGCTAACTCTTCTCCTAGCATGGCTGTTTGAGCATATTTAATGGCATTGTCGTAATCGCTTTCCATGCCTGCTCCAGAACCACCTTTAAACCAATAAACCTGAGCTAATAGCGCATTGACCATTTGTTTATCGTAGAAAAGGCTGAAACTAGTAGGTTCAGTGCTATATGTTAAAATCTCTTCCAGCTCGCTTATGATAATAGCATAAACTTCTTCTTGTGTTTTTCTGCTTGCATCGTACGACAACACATCTTCGGCATTTAAATTTACAGGGATGCCCAAATTATTATTGCCATAAGGAGAGAAATACTGCATTAGTTTATATAAATACCAGGCTCTTAAAAACTTTGCTTCCCCTTTTATCAAGTTAGCTTCATCTTCTGTTACATCTACTTCACCTAAATCGTATAATACATTATTGAAAAAACCAATACCAGAATATAGGTTAGTCCATAACTCCGGATGAAGGCTCTCATTATACCATTGTAATGAAGAATGAAAAGTACTGCGATGATTGGTACCCCACCAATTACTCAAGTATTTTGTATCATCCAGCACTCCTGAATAATAAGTAAAAATCCTATAATTATCAGGGTCTGAATAAAATGGTTGTCCATACCCAAAATCATTACCTTTTGTATAAATTGCCAAACATGACCCCATCGTAGCTTTTACATCGTTGTAAGTGCTTACTACAACCTGATTTTTGGGTTCTACCTCTAAATAGTCTTCACACGAAGATAATCCCCATGCAAACACCAATAATATATATAATATCTTCTTCATTTTTTTAGCTTTAATTAATTAAAATCCAATATTTAACGAAAGCGTATACTTACGGGTATTAGGATATCCCAATTCACCATTTAAAACAGGATCGATTCCTTTGTATTTTGAGAATGATGCCACATTACGAACGTTGAAATTTATCCGGGCACTCTGCATACCAATTCTGTTTACAAAATCGGTTTTAAACAGATATCCCAGGCTAATCATATTTATTCTAAAGTAATCTCCATCTTCCAACTCGGTATCAAACATATATTCATCAAGAGGATTCGTAAAAATATCAAGACCTGGGTAATTTGTTACATCACCAATTTGTCCCCAGATATCACTTAGGTATTCAGGTTTATTTCGTGGGTTGGTATATACATCGTTCGATCCAAAAGACAGTATTTTATGTCCTCCTTTAAAATCACCGGAAGCTCTTAAAGTAAGTTGCTTATATCTGACAGAGGTTGTAACTCCACCATAATAACTTGGTGTTAAATCTCCTAAATAAGAAGCCTTAGGCAAGTCAACAGGCGAGCCTCCATATTGTCCAACCTCTAAATCAAAAGGCTCTCCATCATCTCCAATGGCATATACATGTCCATCATCGGGATTGATGCTATGAAATTTATAACCATACCAGGCATTAACAGGGTAACCTACCACGTAGGCATGTGCCGAACTAGCCGATATTTTATCTATACTTGGGTAATAAGAATCTGTAATCTCATCATCCAAAATACTTACGTTAGCAGATACCATCCAGTTAAAATTGTTTCTGCTTAAAAGGGTTGCCGTAACATCAAACTCATAACCTTTGTTGGAAATAGAAGCCACATTAGCCATCATGGTTGTACGACCTGATGATGCTGCCAGCTTTTTGTTTTCCAAAATATCTTCGGTTGAGTTATCAAAGTAGTTAAAACCTACTTGCACTTTATTCTTCCAAAGCCCAGCTTCAATTCCAATATTTTTATCCTCTTTAGTTTGCCATTTCAGGTTCATACTAGGATAAGCCAGCGAACTCGGAGTCAACTCATCATCATATCTTTTACCTCCTGAAGAATAGTAAAGAATTGAATATGGTGAAGCACTGTTATCGATGCTTCCTGTATAACCATAACCAACTTTTAATGCCAATAACGATAAAATACTTCCGCTCATAAAGCCTTCATTATGTACGTTCCATCGACCCGAGACGTTCCACAGCGGCGTAAACTGGTTATCGGAACCTATAATGGTTGAACCATCGTAACGGATACTCCCACTTACCACATAGCGGTCGTTATACGAATAAGTACCATTGGCAAAGAACGATGATAACTTGTTTTCGTACTCACCAGTACCCCCCAAAGCAGCCAAACTTAATATATCTGCCTCATAACCATCTAAATCGGGATATTGTCCCAGGCGGTGATCAGCATCATAATTCGGGAAAAAGTTGTAGAAAGTATTTTGTAAGGTTTTTCTTATTTCCTGCCCTCCAAACAAACTTACATAATGCCCTCCATTAAATTCTCTCATATACTGCAAGGTATTACGGAAAGTATACTCGTGCCCTTTACTGCTTGACTCACGTAGATTACCCCCTAACAAATCGTAAGTAAATTCAGTTGATACCGCAGGGTGCCAGCTTTGTTTATAGTCAGTCCACGTTCCAGGAATAACATACCGCGAAGTATTGTTAGAGTTGATATTGTAAGCTCCCTGAAGATTATAAGTTAATCCTGGCAGAAACTCATATTCAAACTTCAAATTCATATCAGAACTCATATAACGAGAATCCTGCGTGTTTTCATTTAAATCCTGTAATATGTTGAACTGTCTGAAATAATCATCACCTGCTGCGGTAGAGATTGTTCCGTTATACGTAATATCATATGCATACGACCCATCCTCGTTATAAGGCTTTTCATAAGGATTGGCATAAATGGCATACTGTAATGGGTTGATAATACTTGCTGTTTCGGTAGTGTTACGTAAATTACTGGTTAAACCAAAAGTGATTCTGATTTTATCGGATGGGTTATGGGTAATTTTCATATTCAACCCTAACTTGTCGTATTGGTTGTTTGGCTCTATACCTTCTTCCGTTAAAAAGTTACCTGACACGTAATACTGCGTTTTTTCATTTCCCCCACTCATGCTCAATGAATGCTGTTGACTAATAGCCGAAGAGAAAATTTCCTTAAACCAATCAGTATTTGTGTTTCGCAATTCATTTAACATCAAGTTAGCTTCTGCCTGACTAATACTCTCACGATCTAAGGCTCTGTAAATATCTGCTGCACGACCACTAGAAGCCCAGGTGCCATAGTCCTCGTTATATCCACGCTCAAAATCAACCTTCTCGGCTGAGTTCATCATATACAGTTCCGGATCTGGCGCTTCGGTAACCGTCATGTTGGAGGTAATATTGAAGAAGGTTTTACCTGAGTGACCCGATTTGGTAGTAATTACAATTACACCATTAGCAGCTTGAGCTCCGTAAATAGCAGCAGCGGCAGCATCTTTCAGTACGGTTATCGACTCAATATCCTCAGGTGCAATATTACCAATACCCGAAGTCAAAGCTTCAGCTCTTAAGGAGTTACCATCACTCACCTCAGGAACACTACCCATCATAGGCATCCCATCTACAATCCACAGGGGGTTGGTATTACCTGTAAAAGAGTTTACACCACGTATTTGAATATCGGCATCTTCACCAGGTCTACCTGAAGCAACAATGTTCATACCTGCAATGCTTCCGTCCAAAGCATCTTCTATAGAGGTAAAACCCACATTACTCATTTTATCAGCGGTAATAGCTACTGCACTACCTGTCATTTTTTCTCTGTCGATAGTTTGATAACCTGTAACCACTACCTCATCTAAATCGGCAATATCGCCTTTTAGCATCAGGTTGATTTCTGTACGTCCAGACACCTCAAACTCACGGCTTACAAATCCAATAAATGAAGCTACCAAAACCATACCTTGTTTTTCCTCTACCTCTATAGCGTATTTACCATCCTTGTCGGTAATTACTCCTTTGGTATCTCCTTTAATATAAATGTTTACAAAGGGTAATGGCTTTCCTTTTTCATCGGTTACTTTTCCTTTGATGGTAATGGTATTAGGTTGTTGAGGAACAGCAGGTACAGGAGCTGCTTTTTTAATAACATACACATCATTTTTTTTCTCGTATGTTAAACCTTTATCGGCAAGTATTTGAGTCAATACTTCATCCAGTTCCCCGTTTAGGTTCACATTTAGGTTGGTGTGCTCCTTTACATGTTCCTGGCTAAATACAAATACGAAGTCTGATTTATCCTGGATTTTCCAAAGAAGTTGTTCCAAACTAATATCGGATTCCGAAATACTTACCGTGTTTCCTTGCGAAACTACAGTAGCATGAATTTGTAAGAAACCGAACAATAACAAGAGTGAGGTAATTTTCATAACTCTAATCCATTTTTTCCCTTTCCGCATAAGCGGAGAGAGTTGATCTCGTGTTTTTTTCATACTTTTACTATTGCTTAGATTAATATTAAGGCCAACTGGTAATTGGTCTTGATTTAGTTTATTTTGGGAGGTGCTGGTAACACCTCCTTTTTCTTTTTTATGTTGAATCAATCCTATATAATTTCCGACGCAAAGCAATTTTGTATATATTCTTACTTTGGTAATGCGTCGGTTATATTTCTGCCTTCTACCTAGGGCTGCGCTGTGCTTCACCCTAGGCTATTACAACACGCTCCGTTGGAGCTCTATGTGCATCTTCGGTTAAATTTTGATCCCAGCATTAATAACTCTTGGTTCTGCACGGATCCTATACCGAATTCTTATCAAATCTCACCTCTCATCTCTTAGTCCACTATTGCCTTCCCGTCAATATATAAATTACTTATTTGTGCCGGGATGTCTCTTCGCTCCAACTGCCAACTGAGAACTGCCTACTTAACTCGGGCTGATAATAATATTATTGCCTTCGATATTAAAGCTTACTTCTTCTGTTGCTTCCAACATTTCAAGTACGTCTTTTATATTTTCTTGTCGGTTCATATATAATGAAAACTCTGTGTTTTTAATATCCATATTGGTATAAAACAGGTTGGCATTATACCATCTTGACAAGTCGTTCATAACCTTATCCAGTTTTGCTTTCCGGAACATAAACATACCATCTTTCCAGGCTGTATAGAGTTTCGAATCTACTTGTTGTATAACTACTTCCTGTGATGTAGCATTAATAATAGCTTGTTGGTCGGGCGTGAGAATGTTTTGAGCGTTTTTCGTATTTAACTGTATGCTACCCTCACATAAAGTGATGCGTGTATCTGCATCCTCGGGATACGAACGTACGTTAAACTCTGTTCCTAATACCTTTACTGTGTTAATTCCCGAACGCACAAAAAACGGTTTATTTTTGTACTTTGCTACCTCAAAATAGGCTTCACCTTCCATGTAAACCGTTCTGTTATCTGCCGTAAAGCTTTCAGGGTAACGAAGTTTAGAATCGGCGTTTAACCATACTTTGGTACCATCGGCTAAGGTTAGGTTGTACTCCCCTCCACGTGGTGTTTGTAAAGTATGGTAGACTAATGGTTGGTTAGCAGTTTTACTATCTGCCGTATATAAAACCTTGCTGGCACTAATATTGATTCCTCCGCCGGAAACATTTATGGTGGTATCCAGTTTGTTAAGTTCAATTTGCTTTCCATCTGCCAGGGTTAAAATGGCTTGATTGGTTCCCGGCTTTATGTTTTCGTATGCTGTTACAGACGGTTGTTCTGATGTGGGCATATTAAAAACTAAAAATAGTCCGACCAGTAAAATGATAGAAGCTGCCACACCGGCATATTGCCAAAATTGAGGAGGAAGAATTCGACGTTGTTTTGGCTCTATCTCTTTTAATACAGACGTCCAGGCCTCCTTAGCATCAAATTGGTTAATCGTATCTCTTCTTTGCTTTTTATACTCCTCGGAATAAAGCTTTTCGTATAGTGCCTTGTTTTCAAGCGAAGCATTAATCCAGTCGTTAAGTTGTTCAACTTCATGCACACTCAAACCTTCAGATATTTCTTTTATCAGAAGTTGAATGATTTGTTTGCTATCTATATTGTAGTTGTCCATTATAGTGCCATTTGTTTATATGTACAAGTTAAAAATAAAAGTGGGTGAGTACAGGTGTAAAAAATGTTTAAATATTTAGCGGATAACTATTAGTTTTCAACTTTTAGCTAATGATATTTGGTAAGTTGTATTCTAATGCGAAGTTTCTATTTCGAATTGTAAATGCTGCCCCGGGATGTTTCCTTATTAAATGTTAAACCAATATTTTAATTTGTCTCTTTACCATTTAACCATGCACATTAACCCAAATCATCCAAACAAATGAAAATACAATATTAATAAAGCAAATACGCGGTCTTTCAACAGCTCCCGTAAACTTTTATAGGCCGATTTCTTTAAGGTTTTAACGGTATTAACAGTTATATCTAGTTCTTCGGCGATTTCATTATTTTTTAAACCTTTTAGGGCTAAACGGATGATATTCTGTGATTGTCCAGGAAGCTTGCTAACCGCCGACTCCAGAATATCGAATACCTCATCTTCGATATAACTATTGAGGATAAATGTTGTATTTTCGGAGTATTTGAACTGATGTTCCTCAACAACCTGATTATGCTTAATTTGGTTAATGCAGTCGTTACGAGCAATGGTATAAAGATAGACCTTGGCCTGTTTGATACTTTTCTGTGTTTCTCGGTTACGCCAGAATTTAATCATAGCATCCTGGGCAATGTCCGCCGCAACATCAGTAGATTTAAGGAAATCGAAGCAAAACTTGCATAACGAAGGATAAAAAGCCTCAAAGAATTGCTGGAAGACATTTATATCTCCCTTCGCTATTTTTTGAATATGTTTATCCCCAATTATCATTATTAGATTGCATGCAGTTTGTGCAATAATAACGATAAATTGAAAAATTCAAGTAGTTTTTTATACCAAATTGTTTTTTAATGGATGTGTTGAGATTAACTTTGAGATTACTAGGTTCATTACATTTTTAATAGTTAGTATAAAAAATACGTCTGAAACAATACGCATATAATTTTTTCAAATCACATAAAAATAAATACAAATAAAATGGCAAGCACTCGCTAATAAAACGAATAGGTGGAATATGGCATGATTATACGCAATTTTTTTGATGGCATATAAAACAGCACCTAAAGTGTAGGCTACGCCTCCGCCTATTAACCACCAAAAACCTTCAACATGCATATTGTTGTATAATGGCTTAATGGCGAATATTACCATCCATCCCATTAACACATACATAATGGTCGATAATAGTCGAAATTTACCGGTAAAGAAAAACTTTAAGGTGATTCCTAAAATGGCCGCAAACCATACTCCTCCAAAAATTAATAATCCTATATTTCCTTTTAAGACTATTAGCGTAAATGGTGTGTAGGTGCCTGCTATTAATAAAAATATGGCACAATGATCTAATATATTTAACCTATACCTGCGTTTAGGTGTGGTTGAGCTATGAAACAATGTAGATGCCGAGTAGAGCGTAATCAAGCTTAAGCCATAGGTTAATACGGAAAACAAATATAAACCGTTATTCAGGGGAGCAATTTTTACAAGCATTAATACAAGTGCAACTATACATCCTACAGTCCCTAAAGCGTGAGAACCGATGTTAATTTTCTCCTCTAATGGTGAATATGTTTTAAGCGGATATTCTTTATTTGAAACTGCCATTTTGTTTTTATTTATAAACCGGAACAAAATTACAAACAATTCGAAATTAATCTTGAAAGCTAAAGAACATAAATTGCTTAAGCTTGTTGTAATCAATATTCAACTCATTAATTATAATATTTTATGAAACCGGCATGGCCGGAGCAAATAATCAGTCCACACAGTGGAATAGCCTGCTCCGAACTTGATTCGGAGATTGAAAATTGTACTGGATATAAAGGTTTTGCTAATTTTTAAGCATATGAAACGACCATTAACTTTATTCATCATAAAGAACACACAGGGTGATGATTAAAAAAGTTAATGCGAGTTCCTGAATGTGCAGAAATTTTTGGCACATTTTATTAACGACAAAAATTTTAAACAGATGAAAACTTCTTTTTTATTCCTTTTTTTAATGATGTTTACGGTATTGGTAAACGCGCAAGAAAAATACTATTTCAGCAAAACAGTAGACTTATCGTTTGAAGAAGCCACAACAAAAACTAAAGCATCGTTAAAAGAACAAGGTTTTGGCATTGTAGCAGAATCGAATATGGATCAGATGTTAAAAGAGAAAATAAATGTCGATTTAAAGCCGTACAGGGTTATGGGAGCCTGTAATCCAAAGATTGCATATAAAGCCCTTCAAACAGAAGAAAATGTGGGGATTTTCTTGCCCTGTAAGGTTATTATCAAATTTGTTTCTGAAAATAAAACAGAAATAGTCATGGTAAACCCGACGGTTGCCATGCAAGCAGTTAACAACGCTGATGCTAAAAAGCTGTTTGAGGAAGTTTCCGTATTGATGAAGAAAGCGTTAGATGGGATTTAAGCCTGCGATGGTAGTGATTAAATAATGTAAAGATTAGCTACTGGCTACAACCTGATCTTACCTCTTCACTAAAAACAAATAGCCTTTACCTCTCAATGTCTGGATTTCGATATTAGAATCCTCCTTAAAATAATTACGCAGTTTTTTAATGTACACATCCAGGTTTCGGGAGTTAAAAAAGGAATCGTCGCCCCATACGTTCATCAGTATTTCTTTGCGTTCGATAATCTGGCTTCCCTTGCCAGCCATCATTTGCAGCAATTCCCCTTCTCGGTTGGATAGCCTGATGGTGCCCGACGGTGCAAGTAATTCATATCGCCGGGGAAAATATTTATAAAGCCCTATGGCAATTTCATCATGTACTTTTGTGGAGGTATTTTCCTGACCTTCTTTGTTCTGCTGGTGAATATTTATTTGGTTGTTGATTCGCACAATAAGCTCTTCAATGCTAAATGGTTTACGTATGTAATCGGTTCCGCCTGCTTCAAATCCTTTTACCAGGTTTTCGGTGTTTATTTTGGCCGTTAAAAATATAATAGGCAGTGTTGGATACTTGACCCTTATTTTTTTACAAAGCTGGTAGCCATCTATATTAGGAAGCATAATGTCGAGCACACAAACATCAGGGATAAAATCGTCGAAGTAAGACATGACAAAGGCTCCATCTGTTTCCCATTGCACCTCAAAACCTTGCAGGCGAAGAGTGTCGTTAACAATCTTGCCTAAATTGGGCTCATCTTCTACGTAAAGTATTTTTGATTTCATCGGACTACTTAATAATAGTCCCAATATATAAATTTTCCACTTAAGGACTACCCAAAAGTTAATTAGGTATTTATTCCGAATAGAATTAGTAGCTAACAGCTAATGAGCTAAACAGGAAACCTCAAGGTAAATTTACAGCCGCCCCCCTTTAAGTTTTCGGCTTTAATAGAGCCGTTGTGTTGTTGCATCACCAAATGCGCAAAGCTCAATCCAAGGCCATATCCTTTTACGTTATGCTGATCGCCTTTGGGCACCCTGAAGAACTTGTCGAATACCTTGTTAAGGTATTCTTTCGGGATGCCAGGCCCATTATCGCTCACTGCAATACATGCACGCCCGTTTTCCTGCCATAGCTCGAGTTGGATGGAAACATTATCGCCACCGTATTTGATGCTGTTGTCCATTAAGTTTTTAATTACTCCCTCCACATATACTTTATCAATTTTTGCAAGCAAAGGATCCTTTGAAAGTACTAATTTTACTTGTATTCCGTGCGATTGATTTATAAGATTCATCGAACGTGCCATGTCTTTTGCAAAGAGGTTTAAATCCAGCATATCCATATTGGTGTTTTGTGGCTGTTTTTCCATTTTGGCATGTTCCAGAACTCTGGTTGTCAGACTGTCTAATCGGTTCATCTCTTTCGATACCATCTCAAGGTATTCTTCGGTGGTTTGCGCATCGGCTTTCAGACCAAAACTTCGGAGTGCTTCCAGCGCAACTTTCGCCGTGGCAACAGGAATCTTAAGCTCATGGGTGATATTGTTGATAAAATCGCTTCTTAGGATGTTTAACCTCATCTGTTTGAGGTAGCCCCTATAGGTAAAAATCAATGCAAAGGCGGTCAGGCTTAGCAGTACAAAAGCAAAAATAATTTGCGGAAGTATAACTTTTAACAGATACCAGATGAAGTCCTCTACAAGCAAGGCCAATTCATGATCTTTGGTATTATAATTATACCTGTCAACATATATAGTTTCAGGATCGGGTTCAATTTCATTTTTTGCATCAAACCACACAGATGTTACTTTTATTCCTTTTTTATCTAAACGTTTTTGATACAGTTCTTTAAAGTAGGCTTTGTTGTATGGTAGGTGATATTTTTGAACTTGAATGGCAGGATAATGATAATATCCTGTCAATCCTCTGCGGTGAACGATGCTCCGCAGTGTATTTAGAGCCAACTGAAAGTTTTCTTCTTTATTTTCACGTGGATATTCCGAACTGTAATGGTTCTGTAGTTTGGTGGGAATTTCCTCATTTGTTTTCAGGAACTCCAAAATATCGTTCACAACCATTTTTTTGTGGGCATCTTCAAGTTCTATGTTTTCGAAACAAATGGTTTCGGGGTGAATGCTATCGGGGTTTTGAATAATGGGCAGAACAATACATTCATATATCTTAATATCCATCATATCGTAATTTGCAGCATAATAAGCATCCCGAATATCCTTCCGCAATTTATCCTTCTCGCCATCGAACTGTGAAACCAACCAATAACCAACAAACAGGGTGAGCAGAAGTTGGCTGCTAATCATTAGAATTATATTGCGTAACCTGTTTTTGAATAACGAATCTCTTGCCATTGGAAATTAAACTGTCAATGAAAAATGTATCTGATTGACATAATGGCAAAAATAGAAGCTTTTATGTTGGCTGGGTTCATTCATTAACCTTAATTAACCTAGATTAGCCTGATGTTAATCTTGCATTTGCAATTCATTTTGTTATTTCGTAGTGCAAATTGTTTCGAACCTATAATTTAAGGTTCGGATCATGTGGATTAAAAATCAGAATGAGCTGGATTAAATTAACGGTTATATTTTTGTTGGCTTCACTAACCATTCTCTCGCAAAACAAAGTGAACGTGAGCGGGAGGGTGATTGACGAAAAACAACAACTAGCCTTACCCGGAGCCACAGTTGTAGCAACAATTCCCGGCGATACCACGTTTAGGGAAGGAACCATCGCAGGTAAGGATGGCACTTTTTCGCTGGATTTAACAGAGCAGATATATTTTATTTCTGTTTCGTTTTTGGGATTTAATAAGTTTACGGACACAGTTACCGTTGCCAACAATAATATGAATCTGGGCGAGATTAAGTTACGTGAGGAAAAATCCATACTCAACGAAGTAAAAGTGGTGAGCACCTTGGCCCCAACTTTTCAAAAAGGGGATACCACATTATTTAATCCTGATGCTTTTAGGGTGAGCCTGGATGCTACTGCTAACGATCTGCTATTAAAAATGCCCGGGTTTTATGCGGAAGAAGGCAAGTTGATGGCCATGGGCGATACCATTAGGGAAGTACTGTTAGATGGTAAAAAGCTTTTTGGGGCAGATGTTACCCAAGCATTGAAAGTCATTCCACCAAAGATTATTAGAAGTATTGAAGTGTACCAATATAAGAGCGAGGGAACCAAACATTCGGGGTTTGAAGAAAGTACTGAAGGAAGAACCGTGAATATTGTTACAAACCTCGATACCGACGCATTTGTGAGAAGTGAGTTATCAGCAGGAATAGGAAAAGAAGACCGTTTTGCCACAGAAGGGTATTATAGCAGGTTTTTGGAGAGTAACCGGTTAAATGTGAATGCTAACCGAAATAATGTGCAAGTGCCGTTGCGGATAAACAGGGGAGGTGCACAAAATTCTATTTCGGGCGATGAGGTGGAAAACAGCAGGGTGGGAGCCAATTTTGGATTAAGCGGCAAAACCGATCTAAACGTGAACTACACGTTAAGTGATACAGAATCGGATAGTCATAGCAGCAGTAACCGTGAGTATGTGGCAGGAGCCTTGTTAGGTCAGACCTTCCTGCAAGACAATAATTCCATAAGCGAGTCGAACGGGCATAATATTGGATTAAGCCTTGGGAATGGCAAGAGTAAGAAAAAGGGTTACAATATTCATTTAAGCTTTGGTAAGAATAAATCGAAAAGAGAAAACGAAACGGAATCAGAAACGCGTTTAAACAAGGAGGTAATTAACGCAAGTACGAACAAAAACTTATCCCATAACGACAGGATAAACGTGAGTGGTGATTTTAATTACATGCACAAACTAAACGATAAAGGCCGGGCCCTTTCGGTTCAGATGGGGTATTCGTATAACGATAGCGAAGGCAATAATAAACAAGTGTCGCAAACACGAAATGGAGATGGGGATGTAAGCCAGAGCATTAACCAGTTTTCGGAAAGTAAGAGCAAAAACACCGACATTACTCTTGCTATATCTTTTAATGAGAAATTGGGTAAAAATGGACTGCTTTCCCTTGGGTATAAATACCGAAATTATAACCAGGAATCCGATAAAAGAACGATGAATTTTGATGAAGCCAGCAATGAATATGCAATATTGGATTCATTAACCTCAAGTAATTTCGATAATTTATCGGATGTACATATTGCCAAGTTGGGTTTTAGACACGATAAAGGAAAGATTAAAACGTATGCGGGCATTGACATAAAAAATACGACTATGGAAAGCATAGAGGTCTTCCCGGATGTACAAAAGTTTAAGGAAGAGTTTATTTCTATTCGGCCCAATGCCAAGTTTTCGTACACCACAAAATCGAAGCGTAACTATACTTTAAACTATGGCTTAAGACAAAGTATTCCATCATTAAATTACCTACAGGAAATCGTAAACAATTCCAACCCTTTATATATTTCAACAGGCAATCCAAACCTTAAGTTATCTTCAACTCATCAGGTAACTTTTTCTATGTCAAAATCAGATATGAAAAAGGCTTCGTTTATCACCCTACAATTAAGGGGAGGAATAACCAATAATATGGTGACGCAAGATAGGGTGGTAGCCCATAATGACACGGTTGTTTTGGGTTCCTATTTTTTACCGGCAGGAGGACAGTTGAGCAGTCCCGTAAATTTGGACGGTCAATATAGCTTGGGAATGAATGGAATCTATAGCTTACCGATTAAAAAACTGAAGTCGAAACTTAATTCAAGGACTGGGATTTCATACAACAGAACACCCAATATTTTAAATGGTGTAAAAAACAATTCCAGTCGAATAAGCTTATCTCAAAGTTTTACGATGGCATCCAATATCCACGAAAAAATTGACTTTACCTTAACGTCACGTACCAATTACTCCTTCGTTGAAAACAACATAAGTACGTCAAGTCAATCGGGTACCTTTTCGCAGCGAACAGGGATAAACCTATACTATAATTTTTACAAGAAGTTTATTTTCAAATCGAATACAAGTCAATCCTTTACAGGAGCTTATGGGAGTTTAAAGAGTAAAAACAGATGGTTTGTTAACCTGGGGTTAAGCAAGAAACTATTTGCAGATAACCAGGGGGAGATCAGTTTTTCGATGTATGATTTGGCCAACGATCAAAGCGATGTAACCCGTGATGTGAGCGACCTTTATATTTCAGAATCCTATAATCCAACTTTAAACAAATTTTACATGTTAAGTTTTTCATACAGTTTGTAATGTTGTAGCAAATGTGTTGGTCTGTTACAAACGGGATTACTCGTTCCCCATCCGGGTTTAATGAACATTCTTCTCACTAAAGGGGGGCTTTTTTATATTCTTTAGGGCTTTGGCTACTTCACATCTTTTTTGTCATATCGTGCTATTTTCGTTTATCAAGAATAATAGGTTACAATAAGAACTCCTTTCCCTCAAACCTTAAAAAATACTAATCCTTAGGTAGTACGGTAAAATAAACCTTCCTTTGTTTTATGATAGAATCTATTATCAACCCTTTACAAACCGATTGGACTATCTGGGGAATAACTGCTTTTTGTGCTCTGGTATCCGGAATGAGCAAAAGCGGGCTAAAAGGTTTTGCCATGATAAACATTCCTATTTTGGCTAATTTATATGGGGGTATGGCCTCGGTGGGGATTCTTCTCCCGTTTCTTATTTTCGGAGATGTATTCGCAGTAATTTACTACAGACGGAGTGCAGAATGGAAATACATCAAAAAACTATTTCCCTGGGCTCTGTGCGGGGTAGTTTTAGCCACGTTCTTTGGCAAGTATATCAACGACGAACAGTTTAGGATTAGTATTGGAATTGCCATTATAATTTGTTTGGCACTAATCGTTTATAAAGATATTTCAGGAGGTAAGGAAATAATTACCGATAAAAAATGGTTTTCATCTTCGCTAGGTCTCTCGGGCGGTTTTGCCACCATGATAGGGAATGCAGCCGGCCCCATTTTTAACCTTTACCTCATGAGTATGCGTATGCCAAAAAACGCTTTTATCGGAACCGGGGCAATATTCTATTTGATACTCAACACCATCAAGCTACCTATTCATTTCTTTTATTGGGATTCCATATCGATGAAAACATTACAGCTTAATTTTGTTTTGTTGCCGATATTGTTGATAGGGGCATTTACCGGAAAACTAATTGTAAAACACATTCCCGAAAAGGCCTACCGTTATTTTGTGATTGGTGTGATTTCTGTTTCTGCCGTGCTGTTGTTTTTTTAATTGAAGGGTATAGCCGTAGAACACAACAGTAATTAAACAGTAGTTAACACGACGTTTCCGTTTTCAACGACAACCTTTATATTTTGGTCTACTGTACTACCTCAACTCCACTACAAACCCAGCCTCAAACATTTCTTTAGCCTTTACCTTGATTACACCTTCCTTTTCTTCAAAATTACCATTGGAATCTTCACTATCTGCTATGCCTAGCCAAGGCTCAATGCAAACAAAAGGAGCTTTGGGTTTGGCCCATATGCCCAGGTAATTAAAATCTGGAAACGACAAGGTCAGTGTGGTGTCGTTATTTTTATTTTTTAAGCTGACCAAACGGGATTTTAGGTTTTTAAATATTAAGGCATCCTTATCGAACAATGTGTCGGTAAGTGGTAAGATGTTCGTATTGTCCAGCACAAGTTCTGCCTCTCCACTGATAAGTCCCTCCTTTGAAACATTCCAGGTATGGTCGGTTTCGGAATGTTCAAACTCCAGGTAATAGTCACTGTACTTTTCACCTTCTTTTAATGGGCAGTTAAAGCCGGGATGTGCACCTAGCGAAAATAACATTTCATTATCCCCCAAATTAACCACCTTGTGATCAACAATTAATTTAGATTCAACGAGTTTAAACGTGATATAAAATTCAAATTCAAACGGAAACATCTTCAGCGAATGCGCATCATAAGTATACTTTAAGGTCAACGAGTCCTTGGAGATGCTTTCCAGTTCCAGGTTTTCGTTGTTTCGGAGAATACCATGCTTCGGGATAGAATATTCTTTACCCTTGTAGTTGTATTTGCCATCTTTTAGGCAACCGATGATAGGAAACAAAACCGGGGCATGACTGCCCCAAATGTCTGGATTTGCATTCCACATAAATTCTTGCCCTGTTTTTAAGGACTTTAGACTGCTTATTTCTGCTCCCTTATGCAGCACAGAAACCGATAAAAAGTTGTTTTGAATAGTATGGATCATATTGCTATTATACTAAAATGGATTAACAACAGTTAGGTTGTTTTCAATAATCGGCCCATTCTGCAAATCTCCGGAATATTATGTATTACCATCACAGGAAAGTGCTGAAGCCATAATCAACAAATCATAAAAAGATATTTACCCGTTATCCTCGGCATACCACTCCGCAAACGAGTTGGCGGTTTCATTGAGTCTTAGGCTATGCAGAACCGCTTCTTGTGGGAGACGCGATTTGATTCGTTCAGCCATCTCAATCAGCATATTTTCGCAGGTGGGTTGATAATCGGTCAATATCACCCGCTCGCCCAATTCGGGTAACGATAACAGTGCCTGGTGTTCTGAATCTTTGTTCAATACCAGTGCGTGGTCTAACCTGTCCACCACTTCTTCGTTAACAATTTGCTTAAGCTGGCCAAAATCCATTACCATCCCGTATTTTGGATCTTTTTTGTCTGCATTGGGCTCTCCTATCACCGTTACCCTTAAAATGTATGAATGCCCATGAAAATGTTTGCACAAGCCATTATAATTCAACAAGGCATGTGCCATCTCAAACCTGAACTCTTTGGTAAGTCGAATCTTCTTCCCCATCTTTAATAACTCTTCTTAGTAAAAAAACTTTTTGGCCAAGCAGAAAAAATATCAACTACCCAGACACAAGTATCATTTAATTTATGCCTTTTCGTTATCAATACCACGGCACTTTATGTATAACGCAGAGGATTATTTTTACTATTGTTACAGCTGTAGCATTCCTTTGTTTAGCGCGTGAGCCTCCCCAACGATGAACTGCTTAGCGCACATAGAATTTTAACTGTGCCAAACCTGCCGGGACAAAAAAACTTACACATTAACAAACCGGCAATAATCCAGCACGAACCAGTAAAGTATCAATTATACTATATTTTATAACGAAAGTACAAGGTATTATAGGTTAACCGTACACTTGCTCACGCAATTAACAATGTTTTGTAAGCTTTCGTGTTTTAAAGAATAATACGTATTCTTACCTTCGCGCTGCGATACTAAAACTCCTTTGTCTTTTAAAATTCCAAGGTGGTGCGAAGTGGTGGATTGTTCAATATCCAGCAACTTATGAATCTCGGTAACCGTCAGTCTGGTTCCTTCTTCTAGATGACTTAAAATAGCGATTCGCATGGGATGGGCTATCGCTTTTAGCATGCTGGCGGCACGTTCCAGTTGAGCCGCATCTAAATCTTGTATCTTCATCTCTTTTACATATTCCTTCATAGCTGGCACATTTATAGTTGTAGACAGCAAACAATTACTAATGCAAATATATAAATATGTTGGCTAACAACCTTAACATATCGACAATATTTACATATTTAGATGCGTTTTTATATATTTGACATCAAGAAAAATAATAAATGGCAAACCTCGATTTTAAAGAGCAAAGTTACACCGCTCACGAACAGCACTACCAAGGAAACGAAAAGGTTTTTCGACGACTGGAAAATAAGGACAGTATTGACTTTTGGCGGCACGAAAGGATGTATAAAACACTTGCTCCTTTTATAACGGATAAAAACGACAGCTGGCTTACCGTTGGTGATGGTATTGGAACAGATGCCAACTGGCTGCAGGACCAAGGTTTAAACGTGGTAGCCTCAGATATTTCGGAGGTGGTATTAACTAAGGCGTTTGAAAAGGGTTTTGTAAATAAATTTAGTAAAGAAAACGCTGAACATTTAAGTTTCGACGACCAATCTTTTGACTATATATTTTGCAAGGAAGCGTATCATCATTTCCCACGCCCGTATTTGGCTTTATATGAAATGATACGCGTATCAACAAAAGCAGTTATACTTATCGAACCTGAAGATATTGGGATTCAGATGTCATTCATCGTATTTATTAAAAACATTCTCGACAGAATTTCACCTACGTTGATCAATAAAGTCTGGAAAAACCGTTTTTCGTTTGAAGAGGTAGGCAATTACGTCTATAAAATCTCCGAAAGGGAATTGGAAAAAGTAGCCATGGGAATCAACCTTCCCTGTATTGCGTTTAAAGGAATCAATGATTACTACACTAATTCATTAGACCTCTCCCAACCTACCAGTAATAAAAAGATCCTAAATAAAGTTAAGGCTAAAATAAGGACTAAGAATGTATTGTGCAAACTTGGCCTGATTCCGTATCAATTGAAGACCTGCGTGGTTTTCAAGACGACCCCAACACCTGAAGTGAAAGCAAAAATGCAAGAACAGGGCTTTAAGTTTGTTGAAATGGCCAGGAATCCTTATTTAAAATAAGATTCATTCATGGATTCCTCAATTTTGCACGGATTTTTCGTTGAAAACGGAAATAACGTAGTTTTTTATAATTGCAGAAACAACGTGGTGTTATAGTATTTTAGAAGCTAACTTGTATACATTGGAATATGTATGACCATGCTTATGGATCTTTTCTATGGTATTATTATATACAATGCAAACTTTTCTGCATATCAAGGCTAAAGCCAACCATCATACCGCCTCACTCACCACCTTAAAAACTGGTAAAGTGGGATGTCACATAACCACTAAACTCATTATCCTGAAGTATAGTTATTAATTCAATAAAGAAGCACTTAATCTGATTAATCTGTGGACGAATCTCAATCAAAAAACTCTTGATGAATTGCTTCTATGGCGGCGTCCCTGTCGGTATTGGCTACCATAAAGTAGCTGGCCACAACGGATGCGCCGGAAACAATCATCCGAACATTGATTTCCTTTTGAGCCAAAGCCATAAACATACGCCCTGCCACCCCAGGTTGGTCCAATATGCCTTCTCCAACCACCGCAATTGTTGAGAGTTGCTCGGTAGCAGTCAATTCGGTAACAGCAGAAAGCTCCAGTTTTTCAACAATATCAAAAGCTTTTTTAATATCCTTTGCTGATAATAACAAATTAATGACTACCTGAGAGGTAATTACCGACTTGATATTGATTCCGGCCCTATCCAAAGCTACCGTAATCTTAGCCAATACACCCTTTTTAAGACCTACTCCTGCTCCTCGAAGTTTTAAAATGCAGAAGTCATCGCTGTAGGTCACACTTTTAATAATCTGTTCGGTCACTGTTTCCGTTGCCTGAACAACTGTTCGTGGCTCAATAATTCCATCAAAGGCATCAATATTTCCAATATGAATAGGAATACCCACTTCTTTTAGCGGCTCAACTGTACGCGGATGCAAGATACTGGCACCAAAATAAGAAAGCTCTGCCGCTTCGGCATAGGAAAGTTGAGTAACCCGTTTAGCAGAGGGAACCAGTTTGGGATTGGCACTCATAAAACCATCCACATCTTTCCATACATCCAGTGATTCTGCTCCGAGACACCGGGCTATGGCCGCGGCAGAATAATCACTTCCTCCCCGTCCCAGTAAAGTTACTTTGCCGTTTTCAGACACACCATAAAAACCGGGAACCACATAAATTTTATTTTCTTTCAATCGTTCTTGCACATGAGGTGCGGCTTTATCATAATCAACCGTTGCATTTCCAAACTCGCCATCGGTTAGCAGGGGCATATCTTCGGGCAGAGCTTCTTCGGCATCAATTCCCTGACTTTGCAAAATAGCGGCCAGCACCAGTGAACTTAAACGCTCCCCATAACTCAGTATTACATCTTCCACAAATTCGGGTACATCACCAATGTAATGGATTCCTGTCAGGTAGCGGCTTAGCTCACGAATCCTGCTTTCAACCGCCTTCATGGTTTTATCCTGCCACTCTTTACTTTCAAAATTCTCTTCGATGGCTTCGGCTTTGAGTTCCCTTAAAAAGTGGACAAGCGTTTCAATATGCGATTCATCCTTTTTCACTTCTACCATTGATTTTATCAGATGGTTGGTGATTCCATAGAATGCAGAAACCACAATGACCATGGGCTTGTCATAGGCTTTAATCACGCGTACCAGCTTTTGTATATCTTCTTTCTTTTTCAGGTTCGATCCTCCGAACTTGGCGACTATTTTGTTCATATTTTTTTAGACAATACACTTTTAGACATGAGATAAGAGACTTTAACTTTTAGATAATAAACAGCACTTTAAGCATAGACACAATAAGTCTATTATCTAAAGGCCTGTAAATATTTACGACCGGCAGGGCATTCGAAAGTAACGTATCTGTTTCATAATTGATAGTTTATTATTTTCGATTGACGAATCAGGTATTGGCGCCTTCCGATAATACCTGATACTAATATCCTGGTATTTGTTGTTGGTATATAAGTATAACGTTAGGTGGTTGCCATAGTTTCAACGAGCCTGTCGCGTCCCTTTTCCAAATAAATTCGTTTTGTTAGGTTAGCAAAACAATACAAACATAGAAGTAATCAAATGATTGATGAAAGATATTTGTCATGTTGCCAACCTGCAGAATATCTCAGTAATTCAACTGGCACCAACCTTCTTTCAATCGTTTTGTGAGCGGTTTTCCCATGCCTTTCACATCAATACCGAATTCTTTCAGTTCGTCTGCCACATTGTACATTTTGGCACAATGGATACAGGCTTCCACTATCACGCCATCTTGTTTCATTTGTTTTACCTTAGCTTGTAAATCTTCATTTTCCGAAAGGAGTTTTGCCGAAGGCCCCCACACGATTAGGTTCACTTGCTGAAACCATCCATATTTCTTTGCGGCATGCGTATACATCAAGCAAACCTTTTCGGCGACTTCCGGATCACCACTACTCCAAATAACCATTAGCTTTTCTTTTTCGGCCGGTTCTTTTTCCTGCGCGTTTGTCAACTTCGGATTACATAGCAACATCACAGCCATTATTAGTAAAATTCTCATAACCAATTATTTTAATATTCATAATGTATTATTTCTTATATATCATAATAGAGAGAAAATTAAATCTCACGATGTCGGAAAACCAATGTTTCTTCCGGGGCAAATTTGCCGAAGTCCCCAGCGATTGGGAGCGGATTAGGACATCCAACTCACATAAATGATTGTTAACACCCTCAAGAATACTGAACAGGCCTTGCGATGATAACCATACGACGGCAAAGGTCGAACGAAGTCAACGATTAATGACCTTGAGACAGCATAACAGTAGCAGATTTGAAGCTACAGCCTGATTTTCAATTACCATGTTTGGTACTCTGGGTTCAAAGTTAAGTCGGTATCGGAGATTTTCATAATTTACCGCCAATATCCTACTATTTTTTTTAATATTTTAGGTTAGCCACTAATCAATAAAATCCAATAAAGATCTCAGCATGTCATCGCTTTGTTGATACCCTATGTTAAAAGCTTCTTTTAACTTTTCCTTTTTCTTCTCTGTCCTGTTTACGGGAAGTTTCGTGTCAGGTCTAAAAACAAAGGCTTTGCCTTCCTCTTCTAACCTTTCTATCATCTCCAATTGTTGGTTATAAACTATATGTCTGTTCAGGATTATATCTACCAATTTCGGGTATTTATGGTACATCAATTTGATCAGTCGTTTTGATTGTATGGGGCTTTTTAGGTATCCCTTGGGTTGGGTTAAAACAACGACCACTTTTTCGCATCCATCTGAAAATGCTTTTTCAACAGGTATGGGATCACTGATACCTCCATCCAATAGCAATCTGCCGTTCAAATGTACCATTTTTGAGGCGAAAGGTAAACTGGTTGAAGCTTCCAGCGCCTTAAAAGATTCTTCATGGTTACTATTTGAAATATAATAGGGTTTCCCCAACTGGCAATCGGTGGTTACATAAATCAGTTTCTGCCTGGATGAAGCAAAGGCATTAAAATCAAATGGGATAAGTTTATTTGGTACATCCCCAAAAATAAAATCCATACCAAACAACTCTCCTTTGGTGAATAAACGAGCGTAACTCATATACCTTTTATCGTTAACAAAGGTGTAGGGAACTTCCAGGTTTCTTTTGGTTTGCTTTGCCAGGTAATTGGTGGCATTGCTGGCTCCCATCGAAACCGCAACAATGTATGGAAACTCAAGTCCATTTTTATGAAAATGGTGTAAAATCCCGGCTGTATACAACCCGCGAAACCCTCCTCCTTCCAACACCAAACCTGTTTTATTATTCATACTCGTTAATTGATAGTTAGATTTTAGATTAAAGAGCTGTACATCAACACGCATTGTTATCGCACCGCCTGTACATTATTATATGTGGTCATCGCATGACTACCAATCGGTATTTTTCTCGATAAAAGCAATTAAACTTGCAGCCATATTTTTGTTATCATCTACCCTGGGGTGCCCGTTTTTATTGATGTAGGGGAAAAAGTGGGTGAGAATCTTATCATCTTCCAAAGCGTCGACTGCACTTTTCACATATCCCGGCCATGGCGAACCTGCCCTGGTTGCATCCATGCTTCCCAATGCACAAATAATATAACTTTTGGGATAGGCAGTTCTAATTTTGCTTACAAAATCTGCGTAGGATGAAATAATCTTTTCTTCGGACGGTTTCTGATCCCCGAATCTATATTTGAATGCTTCGTGATCGGGTAAATTTACCAACCAGCTGTCGTTTTGCATTAGGTTGATCACGACTATGTCAGGTACTTTTTGTGTAAAATCCCAAAGACTTGTCGCGTCGGCTGGGTTTAATCGGTTATATATCTCGGGCATGATAACACCATGCCAGCTGACCTGAATACCGATACCGGAACGTACCGTACAGTGCAGATCTGCTTTGAAGTGGCGAGCTGTAATCGCCGCATAGGATTTGTAGTTATTGGTAAAAGTACTATCAGGGGAATCGCCACCCGTATTGTTCTCAATGGCATACCCTGCTGTAATGCTGTTGCCAAAGAACTCAATCAATCTTCCGTTTTTTTCTGATGCTTTTAAAACCTCACCATTAACAATGGTATATCCGGCAAACTGTGTACTTCCCGTATGCCATTCATTTCGTTTTATTAGGGAAATGGAATGTTCGGTGTCCAATGCCAGACTATCCGCCAAAAGATAGGTCTTTTCTCCCTTGTCTAGCTTTAACGGAAATTCAGGTTGGCCGTCAACTACTATGTTGAAGTAGTTGAGCCCGTTTTCATCATGTAAGGTAGCTGAAACCGAAGTTCCTTTAAAATTCATGCTTACACTTGAACCACTCCAATACATCTCAACCGAATCCGGGTTTTCAAAGTTGATTCTGCCCACATAATCCAATTCGGGATTTGTGGGTTTGACTTGTATAAACGAAGACCTATTGCATCCTGCCAAAATTACGAGCAGGAATAGTAGATGGCGAATGTATAATTTCATGTTGAATAATTTTCTAAAAACTGATAATCAGTTTGGTTATTAATGGTTTACAAATAATCCGATTTTTGGATTCAGCCATAACGGCAATCTTTATACAGGATGGTTTACATGATGTAATCAACACACGATCTGGAGGTAAGTACGGGACGTAATATTTTGCTCACGGCAACGTGCTCGGGATGCTGATTGTAAATGTCAAGGGTTTCTAAGGAATCCACATCAACCATTAATGCAATATCAAATTCTTCAGCGGGGTTGATGTTTAAACCCACCTCTAAACGTTTGATAACATCAATTTTTGCCGGCAATGCTTCTAAAGCAGATTTTAGCTCGTTCATCTTGTCATTTTTTGCAGCATTAGATTCAAATTCCTGCAGTTTAAATAAAACGGCGTGTCTGATCATAGTGTTTCTATTTTAAAGTTTATTTTTGTTACAATTATCTTCACAAAGATATAAGAAAGGAAGATTAAGCATCAGAGATAAATAAAAAAGCATGTTAATAATTGGAATTGCGGGAGGAACCGGTTCGGGAAAAACAACAGTAGTCAGGCGAATTATCGAGCAGCTCCCGCAGGGAGAAGTAACAGTTCTGCCGCAAGATTCATACTATCGCGACAACAGCGATATACCTTTGGAAGAACGCCAGAAAATAAATTTTGACCATCCCGATAGTTTAGAGTTTGAATTATTGATAGATCACTTAACAGCCTTAAAAAAAGGTGAAACCATTCAATTGCCGACGTATTCGTATGTAACTTGTACCCGGGGAGAGGAAACTATCGCGGTACAGCCGACACATGTGGTTATTGTGGAAGGTATTTTAATATTGGGAAATAAGGAACTAAGAGAGTTAATGGATTTGAAGATTTTTGTGGATGCCGATGCTGACGATAGACTTTCGAGGGTAATAACGAGAGATATTATTGAACGCGGCAGAGATGTGGCCCAGGTATTGGATCGCTACAAAAAAACGGTAAAACCCAGTCACCTGCAATTTATAGAACCCACAAAGCGATATGCCAACCTGATTGTTCCGCAAGGCGGCAATAATGTTGTTGCGATCAACCTATTAAAACAGTATATTGAGCAAAACCTTAATAAATAAACGTCATGCTGGATAACTTAAAGCCCGAAAATATTCTTTTCATCGATATTGAAACCGTTCCGCAACATTCAAGTTACCAGGAAGTGGACGAAAACCTTCAAAAGCTTTGGGACAAGAAAGCAGAATACTTTTTGAAGGAGGAAGAATCGCCTGCCGATATTTATCAAAGGGCAGGTATTTATGCCGAGTTTGGAAAGGTTGTTTGTATTTCGGCTGGGGTTATCCATTATGTGAAGGGTGAAATGCATTTTAAGGTAAAGAGCTTTGCCAACGACGATGAAAAGGTGCTCTTGCGTGAGTTCGCTGATATGTTGGAAAATTTCATGCGCAAAAGTCCTGACAGGAATTTGTGCGGGCATAATGCCAAAGAATTTGACTTCCCATATATCGCCCGTAGGATGCTTATCAACGGGCTCAAGCTCCCCCAGGCCTTAAACATAGCAGGTAAAAAACCCTGGGAAATAAAATTTATTGACACCCTGGACTTATGGAAGTTTGGGGATTATAAGCACTATACTTCGTTAAACCTGCTGACAACCATTTTTAATATACCTTCGCCCAAAGACGATATTGATGGCAGCCAGGTGGCTGATGTTTATTACAAGGAGAAAGACCTTGAAAGAATAGCCGTTTATTGCGAAAAAGACGTGTTGGCAACTGCTCAATTGCTATTGCGCTTTATGGGCAAACCGTTGATTGAGCAAGACTATTTTGAAAGGGTGATATAGTGCAGTGACAGTGGTCTGAGTGGTTATGTAGTGTCTTTTTTAAAGCAGTTTCAATGGGTAATATCTGCCAGCCGTCAGGCATCTGGCCATTCAACAACAGCAAAGCTTGCAAGGTAAACACCATCCGGATGATGAAATTTCCAACCTCAACTCATACAGATATCTTTAGCATTAATGATTAAATATAACAGAAACTGCACTTTTTCTAATGCAGCTTTGGGTATTTTGTATCTCTTAATCACACAATAAAATCTTGTGACAGCGTTGAGGCAGATTGGGGAGTAAGTTGTCTCTAACAATTATATATTTTGGTGTTTATTCTTCTCCTTTTTGCCTATTTTTACCTGCTCATTGCAAATTCATTAAATGAAAGCATTAATTCGCAATATATTAGGGGAAGAGTTTATCAACGATATCTTCCAAAAGTATTTTAGGTGGAAAGAAAAGGTACAGTATGGAATTATATATCCAATATTGTTGAAAATCCCTTTTGCTCCAAATTTTTATTTTTTATTTTCCAAGTCGTTCGGATCTGAAATGAAGATGTTTGTTGGTGCAAGAATGGATTACATAAAAAAACAACATCATAAAACAGAAAACCTGTTTTTGCTGAGGAGAAACATTCATCGCCTTGAAAAAGGTTTGATAATGAAGAACCGCCGAAAGATATTCGCATTGGATTATATAGAGGAAACGGTTACGTTGCTTAAAAGCTTAATAGCCAGCAAAAACGATAACGACCAGATAAATTGGGCGTGTGACATTTTGAACCAATACTTTGAGGTGACAGATGCGCATCCTAAAAGAGATAATGCTTTAAAGATATTTAGTACCATATCGGCCAATAGAAATTCAGACAGGAGTTTTGGGCCGTTTATAGTGCCAGAAAACAATAAAGAAGATCAATATTCCTTTGCTGCGTTGGCAAAAAAAAGAAAGTCTGTAAGGTTTTTTGAACCCAATAATATCCCTGAAAGATCTTTGATGGATAAAGCGGTTGAACTGGCAGCACTGGCACCCAGTAGTTGTAACCGTCAGCCTTTTAGTTTTAGGATTGTGGATAACCCAGAATTGGTAAAAAAAATGGCGGTGCTACCAGGAGGTACCAAAGGTTTTTCTGATGAGATAGTTGCTATGGTGGCGGTAGTTGGCCAAATGAACGTCTCTCCATCTATTTCCGACCGGCATTTAATGTATATTGATGGTAGTCTGGCATCCATGAATTTTATGTTGGCGTTGGAAAGTTTGGGTATCGCATCATGCCCCTTAAACTGGCCAGAGGATAAAAATAAAGATAATAAAGTTAGAGCATTGTTATCGTTGGGTGATTTTGAACGACCAATTCTGATGATAGCGTATGGTTATGCAGCGAAGGATGGAAAGTTAGCTTATTCGGTTCGAAAGCCATTAGATCAACTAAGGAGATACAATTAGGGCATGCAAAAGATATTGATTACCGGAGGTAATTTCATCAATAAAGGAGCTCAATCCATGCTGTTTTGTTTGGTGGATGGTTTAAAGAAAAAATACCCGCAAGCGGATTTAGTCATGATAGACATTTTCCCGAGCCAGCATGGGGATAAAAAAAACAAGTATACTTTCAAAATAGTGAATATGCATATTCGTACTGTATTACGGATGGCATTCCCGATTCTGAAAATATTGGTTAAACCAAAGCCAATTAGTAACCCGGAAAATGAAATTGAAAAACACTTCAGCACGGCTGATATGGTACTCGACATTAGTGGTTATGGTGTGAGCTCGCATAACCAGAAAGCTATTTGGACTTATGCAACACTTTTTCCGGTTAGGTATGCTAAAAAGTATGATGTTCCCTTTGTGTTTCTCCCTCAGTCCATTGGACCTTTTGATTTTACCGGATGGAAAAAACTGGTGGTTTGGCCGTTAATTAAAAAGTACCTTAAGTATCCGAAAACTATTTTTATTCGTGAACCGGATTGTAGAACACATCTCGATAAAATTAATACGCAGCAGGTAATTGATTCTTTCGATTTGGTATTGCAATCATCTAAAATTGAAGCTAAAAATATTTTTGCAGACTCCTCTTCTTATAATAGCAGAAGTTTTAACATACCTGAAAATTCAATACTTCTTATTCCTAATAAACAGCTAACGCGACTGAAATCTCAAGAAGAAATGATTAATTTATTTTCTTCGTTAGTGAAGACGATGGTTAACCAGGATCAGAAAGTGGTTATACTACGTCATTCTGCCGATGACAAGGAAATGTGTGACCTGATAGCCAAAGCATCTAAAAACGAAAATGTTTATTTAATGAATGAAGATTTGGACCCCTTGGAGTTGCAAGAGTTATTCGAATCATCTAAAATGGTGATCGCGGCCAGGTATCATGGTTTGATTCACGCGTTAAAATTAGGAAAACCATGTTTGGTGATTGGGTGGGCTAACAAATATAGCCATGTAATGAACACGTTTGGTTTAAATGAATTTTACTTTGACATTAGAAAAATGGAAGTGGATAACATTAATTTTGCATCGCTAAAAATGTTGAAGAGCGTTGAAGAATATAAAATGAAAATAGAAGACAAGTTAAACGAAATAAAATCGTCAGATATCTATAAATACATTTATTAATCATGCTTGCTCCCATTGTTCTCTTTACATATAATAGGCTACATCATACGCAAAAAACAGTTGAAGCTTTGCAAAACAATAAACTTGCAAACCAAAGCCGTTTGTTTATTTATTCCGACCAGGCACAGTATGATCAGGATGTTGTAGAAGTAAATAAGGTCAGAGCGTATTTAAACCAGATATCAGGGTTTAAAAAAATAACAAAAGTTTTTCATGATGAAAACAAAGGCCTGGCTGCTTCTATTATGGATGGTGTTAGCGATGTTTTAAAAGAATATGAAAGCGTCATTGTGTTGGAGGATGATTTGGAGACATCTCCATATTTCCTGACTTTTATGAACAAAGCATTGGATAATTACTCGCATGAAGAGGTTTGGAGTGTGGCTGGATATACACCCAAGATTTCAATTCCCAAGGATTATTGTTATGATACTTATTTGGCCCACAGAAACTGCAGCTGGGGTTGGGCAACCTGGAAACAAAATTGGGAGAAGACAGATTGGGAGGTCAATGACTTTGACGATTTTTTCGTGGATAAAAACAAAAGGAGTGATTTTGAAAGAGGAGGAAATGATCTTTCCATCATGCTTCTGAAACAGCAGAAAAAAATTATTCATTCCTGGTCCATACGATTTAACTATGCGGCCTTTAACAATAACTTACCAAGCGTCTATCCTACTCAGTCCTACGTTAAAAATATGGGGGTTGATGGCAGTGGAACCCATATGAAAAAAAGTGGGAAGTACGATTCTGAATTAAATTTTTCTGATAATTCTAATATGCTATTTGCCCCGAGTAATATAATTGATTCAAGGATTTCAGTTAGGTTTAAAAAATTCTATAATACTTCGTTATACAGGAAGGCCATCAATTGGTATTACTCCAGACGGGAAGTTAGATCTATCAAAACTAAGTGTCGTTGAATGTGTTTAATGGTTGTTTTTAAGTGAGTTGATATTGTTTTTTAAGTTGGAAAGTTTACTCCATTTTATCCAGAATGTATTTATCCTGTCTTTTTCCGCCGCTAATAAAAAACCCGAGAAGTATATAATGGAAGGCCATAATAACAATAAGCTAATTTTAAAAGTGAGTGCACCCATAAAATTCTCAATATGAATAACATATAATGGGATAATTGATACAGAAAGACTGACGAACAGAATCAGTATGCGTTTCCATTCCAGGTGTAATTGGGTTAGTTTCAGCGTGTAATATACCAATACCCCTGATGATATTATTTGAACTATACCCGTTGCGTAGGCAGCTCCTATGGCATGCCATCTTGGAATAAACAAAATATTTAAAATGACGTTTAACATTCCTGCAACAACCGAAAGGGTTCCAATAATTTTTGTTTTTTTTATTTTATTAATGGGTAATGTAAGCATTTGCCGTATTCCACCGAAAATAAGACCGATGGTGAGTATGGGAACTAGAATGATTGAATCCTTATAATCAGTTTGTTGTGTATTGAATAGCATTAATGCTTCTTCTATAAAAAGGATAAGTAGTAAACTACAAAACGAAATCACCATTAAAAAGTAAGTAAACGACCTGGTGAAAAACTTTTCTCCTTCTTCCTTATCGGCACCCTTAAAATAACTGTGCATATAGGCGTTCATAAAAGCATTGACAATTAACAAATTTACAATATTCGAAATTTTATGGGCTATTGTAAATGTTCCTACGTTTTTTAAATTAGAAAAGAGATTGATAAAATACTTATCGGTAAAATTGAATAGCACATTAACCATATTTCCCAGAGCAACAGGAAATCCGTATTTTAATATGTCTTTGATTATTTTAACCTCTAATTTTAACTTTATATTTCTTACAATAACAGGAATTAGTATCAAAAACTGAAAGGAAGCCGATAAAATGGTGGCCCAAAATAGTCCTTCCAGTCGCATTTTAAACCAAGCTAAAAACACATATACAAAACCTACAAATGAAATTAATTGAACTAATTGAACTACGGAGTGTTTTTTTGCCCTGTGTTGTGCTCTTAATAGCAGCATTGGGATTTCGGACAATAGTTTTATCAGGTTGCCCACGATAAACAGAACTACCAAATAATTGCCTATTGGAGTTTTTAGGTAGTATCTGGAGACTAAATCGAATCCAAGGTATAAAAGAATACTAAAGAGCACACAGACAATAACATTAAAGGTAAATGCCGTAAAGAACAAACTTTTTTGGTTGGGAGTGTTTCCCTTATCCCAATACCATCGGGCAAAGCCAAGTTTAACACCTAGTCCGGAAAATACCTGAAAAATTTGAAACAATGCCTCAAATAAGGCGAAGAGCCCAAATACTTCAACCGGTAGGTATAATAAATAAATGGGTAAAAGTATTATGCCGGAAAACTTACCAAAAAAGTTACCTAAACTGTAAAAGAAGGATTGAATTACCGTTGACCGTAAACGATTAAAAATATCACTCATTGGAAGCTATAATTGAACTTCAAACTTAAGAAAAGAACAAATGGAAACAAAAAATGCCACCTCGTTTTAATTGAGAAAGCATTTTATTATATGTTATATTTTAATCTTTATTCTACGGGAATCATATTGACGGTGTTCCAGTTGGTGCCATCATATAGCTGTAGTTTACCGTCCGTTCTAAAATACATATCCCCCGTTTGGGCATCTGCCAGAGAGTTTCTTGAGGTTCCAACCTTATAGCTTCATAAATATGTAATTTCTTTTTAGATTCTGTTTGTCACAGGTTACCAAAGTTTTATCTTCGATGTTCAAACAATTCTACTGTTTAATTAAAAGAATTTTATGTCCTCCGAGCTGCCATTTTCAAGCTTTAAGATATCAGTTAATAGGTTGTTGGCCAGTCTGCTGGCACCAATTCTAAAAAGTTTGTTGTTCAACCATTCTTTTCCCAGAACCTCTTTTACCACAGCATAAAAACCAATTGCTTCGGCAGTAACTGCTATTCCTCCGGCAGGTTTGAAACCAATAAGTTTACCTGTTTTTGCATGATAGGCTTTAATGGCATGGCACATCACATAAGCGGCATCCAATGTGGCTGCGGTGGGTATTTTACCAGTGCTCGTTTTTATAAAATCAGCCCCTGCGTCCATGGCAATGATCGAGGCATTCCAGATAAGTTGAGGATCTTTAATGGCTCCTGTTTCCAGAATCACTTTAAGATGGGCGCTCCCACAGGCTTCTTTTAATTGGCGAATTTCCTCATATACAAATTCGTAGTTGCCTTCCAGAAACTCACCAATGGATAGGACCACATCAATTTCGTTAGCACCGAAATACACCGCTTTTTTAGTTTCCAAAACCTTTAAATCCAGAAATGTTTGAGATGCTGGGAATCCGGCCGAAACAACCGCACGTTGCACGTTATCCACCTTTAGATATTGTTTTATGATGGGCGCAAATACCGGAAATACACAAACGGCACCCACAGAAGGAAAAGTAGGGTATTTGTCACTAAATTCGTTTACCTTTTGAACAAAAGCTGTAACCGATTCTGCCGAGTCAGTTTCTTTTAGGGTGGTTAAATCAATACAGCTGAATATGTTTTTTAGTACTTCGGCATTCTTTTGTAAATCTTGGTTTGTAGATGTAATGTGCTCAATTTCTGCATTTATGTTCTCTATATTGAAATTGATTTTATAATCTTCAAGTATATTTTCCGATTGCATCATTATTGTAGTTTTTTATTGTTCGTGTGTCTGTCTCTATCTCTATTGGTTTTCTTCTTCATATTTTTCTCGAGCGCTTCAGTAAGATCAACCCCGGTTTGATTGGCCAGGCATATCAGTACCCACAACACGTCGGCCATTTCATCTGCCAGATTTTCTTTTTCGCCCTCCTTAAAAGATTGCTCCCCATATTTACGAGCCATTACCCGTGCCAATTCGCCAACTTCTTCGGTTAAAATGGCCATATTGGTAAGTTCACTGAAATATCGGACTCCAATGGTTTTTATCCATTCATCCACTTTATTTTGAGCATCTTTAATGGTCATAACTGAGCAAATTCTAATTTCATTTGTTTAATTAACTGAGCAAATATAAAAATAATAGAACGTTAAATATGATTTTATTACTTGGTGCATCAATCTTTATTTTCCAATGCCATGATTAATTTATCGTTAATCATTGCATTGGAAAGTGATGATATATACTAGTATATGTAATTTTCATAAGCCGACCATTTGGTCTACGATTTTTATTTAATCATCTTTACTATAATAAACCCAAAAGCTTTACCCATGAATTACAAATTCTTTTTAATACCCGTTTTATTGGTTTTTGGCGTACATCTTAAATCAGAAACCATAGAGCAGTATTATGCCAATGCAGCGGGAAAAACCGGAAGCGAACTGAAGGCAGCGTTACACACAAAAATAAGCGTACAAACCGTGTTAAGTTATAGTGAGGTTTGGGAAGCATTAAAAAACACCGATGAAGATCCGGATAATAGCAGCAACGTCATACTTTTATACACTGGATGGTCATATCCTAAAGATAATAATGGGGGGGGAGCCACAGAGTGGAACAGGGAGCATACCTGGGCAAAATCGATGGGTGACTTTGATACGGATCCTGGCCCGGGAACTGATATCCATCATTTGCGGCCCACCGATGTTACGGTAAACAGTAAAAGAGGAAATCTATATTTTGATGACGGAGGAACAGCCTATACGGATCCGTCACCCTATGGCGGAATCAGCGGTATTACCGGTTGTTATTACGATGGTGACAGTTGGGAGCCACGGGATGAGGTAAAAGGCGATGTGGCCCGTATGCTTTTTTATATGGCAGTTCGTTATGAGCAAGGCGATAGGGTTGATCTTGAATTGGCTGAATATTCTACGAGTTCAGGATTGCACGGTAAACTTTCCACTTTATTGAAATGGCACGAAGATGATCCCGTGGATCAGTGGGAATGGGATCGTAACGAAAAGATTTATATCGAACAGGGTAACCGTAATCCTTTTATCAATCACCCCGAATATGTAGGTATGATCTGGGGCGATAACGGAAATAATGGTGGGGATGGGTTTACCAACCTTTTTTATGAGGATTTTGAGTCGGTTAGCGTAGATAATCCTATTACATTAAGTAATTGGACAGTGGTTAATTCATTGGGGGCAAACGAATGGTTGGGAAAAGAATATAATTCGAATAAATATGCCCAGATGACAGCTTATCAGGGAGACGCATCGGAGGTAGACTGGTTGGTTTCTCCATCAATTGATTTATCCGGTAAATCAGAAGTTGTTTTGAATTTCGCCACGAAAGATGGCTTTGATGTTGGTGACGTTTTGGAAGTTTTTGTTTCAGAGGACTATGGGGGCGATGTAAATACGGCAAGTTGGGTGAAGCTAAATCCTACTTTAGCCAGTGGTTCTGCGTCAGGGTTTGCCAATAACTTCACCAATTCGGGAGATATCAGCTTAACGGGATATTCCGGAACGGTTTATATTGCTTTTAAATATACCGGAGGAACAGGATTAACCACCACAATGCAAGTGGATAATATACTCGTTAAGGGAAAGGAGATCATTTCTGCAATTAATGATAACCATCGCGGATATATAAAAGTTTATCCGAACCCTGCAAAGGACAATATTTCGTTGGAAGGTGACGGAGAACCGATAAAAGAGGTCCGGATTTATAATCAAGGTGGCCAATTAATGAAATTTGTTACTGACTATGGAACTTATTCGATCATTAGAATTAATGGATTCAGTACTGGCTTGTATTATGTTCGGATAACCGACATCAACGGTTATACGAAGACCGAAAAATTATTGGTGAAATAAAAGCTTTCGTGATTTTATCATAATTGTAAATCCCGCTGAATTTTATGGTTCAACTGGGATTTATTGCTATGAATGGAGCGCAACCGCTATTAAAAGCAAGCTAATTTTGCTTTGCTGCCCTACTGTAGTTACATTTGCTTTTGCAATAAATTATAAAGCGATGAGGATAGCCATTTTTGGAAAACAGTTTTCGGAACTCTTTAGGGAAAGTTGCAGCAACTTGTTCCGTAAGCTGCATCAACACGGAACAGAAATCATTATTTACAAGCCATTTTATACGTTTTTGGTAGGTAATATTGATGTTAAACCAATGGTGGATGGTTATTTTGAAAACCGAAAGGATCTGGTGGATATTGATTTATTCGTGTGTATTGGAGGTGATGGAACCATGTTAGAAGCAGTTACTTTTATACGTGACTCAGGTATTCCAATAGTGGGGATCAATAGCGGTCGGCTGGGATTCCTGGCTGATATTGGCCAAGAGGAAATTGAAAGTGCCATAGAACATATCTTTGCGGGAAATTACCAGTTAAATTCGCTGGACCTGCTACAGCTCAAAACGGAAAACAACTTGTTTGGCGATATGAATTTTGCACTGAACGAGCTTGCTGTGCATCGTCGCGACAGTGCATCAATGATTACGATACATGCCTACTTGAATGGAGAGTTTCTCAATTCCTATTGGGCTGATGGACTTATCGTTTCCACAGCAATTGGTTCAACGGCATATTCCCTAAGTGTTGGTGGCCCAATTATTCATCCCAAATCACAAAGTCTGGTAATTACCCCTATTGCCCCGCACAACCTTACCGTTAGGCCCATCGTAGTGCCCAACGATATGATTATCACATTAAAAGTTGAAGGTCGCGCCGATAAGTATTTGGCGACCTTGGATTCGCGCAGCCGTATCTTTGAAGTCGGTTTGGAGTTAAATATCCGAAAAGCGGATTTCAACGTCAATGTGATTGACCTGCCCGGAATCAATTTTAATTCAACGCTCCGCAATAAACTAATGTGGGGAGCCGATAAAAGGAATTATTGATGGGTCATAAAAGGTCGTTTTTATGAATAACTTCTGCTTCCTGCTCGCTTCATGCCACCAAATTACTAGGCGTTGAAACTGGAATTTGGGTTTAAATACTCATTTGAATGTGTGGGGTTACTGTTTACATTATTCTTAATCCGAAAACAACATTACCTTATTTTTTTCTGGCTTTCCGGTTTAAAAAATTAAACATGGATATTAAGTCCTTGGGTAAATTGGATTCTGAGAAAGTAAATGCGTGCGCATGTTTTCCTTTAACCGTTAAAATATATTGAAATTGATCGGGGTAAGCATCCGTTTCAGGCACTCCCGAAGAACCATCAGCATTGGTTAATTCTAACCAATTAATAAAGTTGCTGCGAAGCTCTTCGGGCAGCTCGTCACTGTTTAGTTCGCAACTAATAGTTTGCCCCATAAGGCCGCCCGAACGTTCGTAAATAATTTTATAATTGTCTGCCATTTAAAACAAATTAATTGATGGAAGTTTCAGCATTTCATACCAAATATTAAAAGCTCATTGCTATATTAGAAAGGATCAATCATTCTATTTACCAAGAAAACGACTTAAACAGCCTCTGTTCTCCTCAAGTTTTATGGGCAGTCCAACCCCAGCCCATGCGTTTTTCACCGCTATTTGCTCGGCGCTATCGTTACCATATAAATCACCTGCTACTTCATAGGTTAGTTTTGCGGCATCTTCAAACTTTGATGTTTGCTTCAGTTTATCTTTTAAAGTCACATACCATATCCTACCTGCTTTTTCCCAGGCATGACCGCCAATTTCCATCGCAGCCAAATAAAAAGCCTTGTTGGGAATTCCCGAGTTGATATGAACACCACCATTGTCGCGGGTAGTATCTACATAATCGTCCATATGTCCCGGTTGTGGGTCCTTGCCGATAGTGGGATCATCGTACGCAGTTCCAGGATCTTTCATGGAGCGTATTCCAACCCCGTTTACGTTGGGTGTTAGCAAGCCTTCACCAATAATCCAGTCGGCATCAGCAGCAGTTTGGTTTTTTTCCCGTTGTTTAACGAGCGAACCAAAAACATCTGAAAAAGATTCGTTTAAAGCTCCTGCTTGCCCTTGGTAAACCAAGTTGGCTTCGTACTGGGTTACACCGTGCGTGAGTTCATGTCCAATAATATCTATGGCAATTGTAAAGCGGTTAAATATACGGTCTTCTTCGGGCAAATCTTCGTCACCTTCGCCATATACCATCTGTGTTCCATTCCAAAAGGCATTGTCGTAACCACTGATATACCGTACTGTCGATATCAGATCCATCCCATTGTTATCGATAGAGTTCCGGCCAAAAACCTGATCGTATAAATCGTATGTGGCTCCTGCGCCATCGTAGGCCTCATCTACTTGTGCATCACCAGTGGCAGCATCTCCCTCGCTACGTGCCAAAACGCCGGGCAGAGTATTCAGGTTCTGGGCATCATAAACCAAACGGTTTTTATCGCCTTGCGTGGCTTGTGGCGTTAGACTTATGTCTGCAAAAGACTGGCGCTGCCCTCTCATTTGTCCGGCAAAAGCAATGGTGTTTTTGGCTTTTTCTTTTTGCTTTTCGGAGCCTTTGTCCAAAATACGTTCTAAAACATATGGTGGTACCGCGCAAAGAATGGAATGATAGTTCGATTGACACATATTAGTTGTTTTATATTAAATTCTTAATTTAAGGAATATGCACGAGGAGGTCAATAGTGAAAGCATTTAATTAAGCGGGTTTGTTTTTGAGAAGAAACTAGATTGGGACCAATATGGTGTATCATATATGAATATACTTAATTATCATGAACATTGCTTTTAGCAAAAATACCTCCATGTCTGTCATCATTTATTCCTTTCTTATGGAAAAAATATAACCTTTAATAAAACGGGAGCATGATTTTATGTGATTAATTATAGCTTTATCAGTATTTTGCCAATCAGATAATATGATGTATGAAATTCTTTAAATATACCCTTGCTTTTGCTATACTATATATTATAAGTACAAGTATGGCACTGGCTCAAATCGATTTTAGCAATCTTACCGAAGAACAGATCTATCGAAAACAAAATAAATATAATACCTGGTCGGTTACGTTAGGTTACGGACCTGTATTCTTTTATACCGATGTGATAGATTATACTGTTTTTCCAAAAAGCGACTATAGGTTTGCCCCTACGGTTATTGTATCCAAACAATGGGGAAGAGCCTGGGGTTTAGAAGCCCAGTTTCTTGGAGGTAGTATGTATGGAGAAAAAAACAACCGATATTTTAAGGGAAGCTTTCGCGATTATTCCTTGAACCTTCGTTTTAGTATAAATCAGTTAGTGGCTTTTGGCCCATTGGGCGATAAGTGGGATTTGTACGGTAAGGTAGGCCTTGGTATTAACGCTTTTAGAAGTAGGTTGCGCAGGTTGGATGACGACAGCTTTATGCTGGTGAACGACGTACATAAGAATCTGGGAGGGTATCCAAACCCGCCGGGGTGGGACGATGATGATTATTTGGTGGTAGGATATGACCGGCAAGACCCAACGGATAAAACTGGCAGGGAAACCGAACTGGTGGTGCCTATTGGTGTTGGTGCCCAATACAGGATTAATAAAAGTTTCGATTTAGGGGTGGAGATGACCATGCGAAATCTTACTGCTGATAACTTTGATGTGAATCTTACCGGTGCAGATAACGATACCTATATGCATACTTCGTTTTCTGTGACCTATAAAATTGGTAAGAAGAATAAACGTCACGCTCGATGGACCTATAAAGATTTTAACCTGGCCTACGAAGCCCAGCGTGCTTCGGATCCTTTGGCTATTAGGCTCGACTCCTTGAAAAGCGAGTTGGACAGGTTGGCCGGTCTGGACTCAATCATAACAACTAAGTCTTATCAGAAATTTGAACAAGTAATTTATGAAGAAGGTGTTTCCGCTTCGGTGTTCTTCGATTTTGATAGGTCGGATATTAAAAAGAGCGAACACAGGCAATTGGCAAGAGTAGCAAGAGCGTTAAAACGCGACAAGTCAATAAGCATGGTAATAGCGGGGTATTGCGATGACAGAGGAAGTTACGAATACAATTTAAAACTAAGTGAGCGCAGGTGTAATGCCGTTTTAAAGGCCATGGTCACAGATTTCGGTATCGATTCGTCGCGATTTAGGTTGGATCCCAAAGGGGAGTCGGAATTGCTATCAGATACCCAAAATATGAATATAAAAGGTCTGCACATGGCCAATAGAAGGGTAGATCTATTGATGATTGTTAACGAGGAATAAATTAAACCCAATGATAAATATACCGAAAGACATCATCTTAAGTGTTTTGGGTTTGGTTTGGATAACTTTGGCCAAGGCCCAATTTACTACGGATGGACGATTGATTCAGGAACACATGCGGTATTCCAGCGAAAAAGCTTTTAATCGTTGGGATATTATGATTGGATATGGGCCAAATATTCTATTCACAGATTTTACCGAATACGCTTTGTTTCCCGATGACAAATGGCATTTTAGCCCCACTGTTGCATTGAGTTATCAGTTGGTTCCCGCACTGGCATTCGATTTTAGGTATATGCAAGGGGATATTAAAGGGCAAGGAATCCATCATTATTTTAAAGGGAATTTTGCGGAATATACAGGAAGTGCGAGATTCTACATTAACCAAATGTTATCCAATCCCGGACCGGTGAATGATAAATGGAATTTCTATTTTAATGTAGGTTTCGGGGTTCAGGCTTTTAGAAACCGAATTTACAAAAACGAAGATGATCAGGTGTTACATGCCAATGATATTGAAGGCAGTACTTATGAAGGTTATTTTGTTTTGGGTTACGATTCGAATAACCCTGATAAAAAGATAAGCAGAGCCACTGAACTTGTTTTACCCGCCGGAATTGGGGTGCTGTATCGTATAAACCGTAGTTTTGATATAGGTGTGGAAAGTACTATTCATTTTGGACTCGAAGATAATTTAGACGGTGTTTTATCAGGTGCAACCAACGACAACTATTGGCATACTACTTTTAATGTAAGCTATAAAATCGGTAAAAAAGACAAACGACACAGCAAATGGACATACAGAACTTACGGATTTAATATTTTCGGAAAGAAAAGGAAAGATCCTCTGGAGGACGAAGTAAATAAGTTTGAGCGGATGGTGCAACAACAAGCCGGAATATTGAGGTTGCAAGTAGATTCTGTAATTACCGAAGAGAAAAACACAAAAATTTATTCGGCCGATAATATATTCCCCATTTATTTTATGCCAGGGGGGTCTACGTTTAAGGATTACGAAAATCAGATCACGATGGCTCAAATAGCGGTTTTGCTCCGTAAGCATGCCGACTGGACACTAGAGGTAATTGGATACGCCGATTCAGCGGAAAACAATCCGATGTTTATAAGTCAGAAAAGAGCAGAAACCGTGAAACGCTACCTGATGGAGCATTATGGTGTGGCCGATGAGCATATTAAAGTGGTGGCTAAAGGAGATGCCGAACAGCTAAGCACCGATGACATTAAGAAAAAGACAGGTCTTATCCATGTGGATAGGAGGGCGGATATTGTACTGATAAAACAAAAGTTAAATCTCAGTGAGTAGTATTTGATTCGTGGTCCTCAGTCAGCAGTCTGATGAAATATTTGACTGCCAAACTGATGACTGTTGACCGAACTACTCCGGGCTTTGCGTTTTTTCCTTGTCTTGTTCCTCGTGATATTTACCTCCCAAAAAAGCGAGGAAGCTACTAAAAGCTTTAATGGCTTCTTCCGTACCTTTCGAAATTTCTTTCCCCTGCAATTTAAGCAAGAATTTACTGTAGATGCCTGTTAGGCAGAGCTCAATCTCGTTGTTGAGTGTTTTGCCCGTTTTTTCGTCAAATTCGTTAATGAAGGGGAGGGTCGCATTGTAAATATGACGGTAGGCTATTTCTTTCGGATCATTTAGTAGTTCGCGATGCAACCGGTCCAAATCTTTCACCAAATTGGTAATTACCTGTAGGTGACCCTTTTCTTTGATTTGTTCCAGCGTCATCATTTCAACCAGGTTGTCGTACCAGTCAATACATTCTTGCAAGGTGTCGCCACTCAAATTATATTGGGGAATAATCCCTTGTTTAATGGCTTCGATATTGAATTGATATGCACGAATCAAATCCTCAACTTGCCACATGTACAATATGTACTCTACAATGTTGCTGTGACGTTTTTCTTTAGCTATAATCATTTTTTCAGGAATCAGTTATCAGTAATCGGTTATCAGTAATCGGTGGTTGGTATATAGTTCAACAGTCGATGCTTATTAGTATTTTATTACTACTTACTTTCTTTTGAAAGGAAAGCTTTCGTCTATTAAAAATCCCAGTCGTCTTCTTCTTCCATCTTATCCAGGTCGCGCCGGTCTTTTTTGGTAGGGCGGCCAAGGCCTTTTCTTCGGCCCATAGAATTAGCCAGGCGGGTTAGTTCCAGCAGTTCTATTTGATCTTTTGCTGTTACCTCTTCCATAAAATCAGGCACTAGTTTAGCACCCATTCTTTTGCCGGTAATAGTCAGCACTTTAAATGAGCGGGTGATAGGAGGGAACTTTACGTCGATAACTATGCCCACTTTGACCAACCTTGAGTTTTTTACGGGAAGACCACCAATGAGAACGCGTCCTTTTTTTATGGCTTCGGCAGCTACACTCCTGGTTTTAAAAACCCTCACGGCCCATAAATATTTATCTACCCTAACACTTTCGTCCATGGTATTACTTTTTATTGAATTGATTCATGGTTCTGGCGGCACCAATGGTGGCAAATCCTTTAATCATTTTTATGGCTATATCAATTCCTTCATGCAGGCCGGCCAGCTCCTCATTGCTCCATTTTCCCAGCACATAGTCAATCTGCTTTCCCCGGCTAAAATTATCGCCAATTCCAAATCGGATTCTATTATAATTGCTATGTCCAAAAATATCCTGGATGTTTTTTAAACCGTTGTGGCCGGCATCACTTCCCTTTTGCCGCATCCGTATCGATCCAAACGGCAATGCAAGATCATCGACAATAACAAGCAGGTTTTCCGGTTTAATCTTTTCCTGCTGCATCCAGTACCTAATGGCTTTGCCACTCAAATTTACATAAGTGCTGGGTTTGAGGAGGATAAGAGTTTTTCCTTTGAATTTGTATTCTGTTACCGCACCGTAGCGTAAGTTCTCAAATGTTAGGTTTTCTTGCTTTGCAAGTTCGTTTAACACATTAAAACCTATATTGTGACGGGTGTCTTCGTATTCCGAACCGATATTACCCAACCCAACTATTAAATACTTCATGGGATCAATTTTCGAGGGCTTATTACTAAACAATAATTTTTTTAAATAGAACCACATACGGTATGTTTTGCTGTGGCAATAATACAAAAAGCCTCCATATTACCATAATATGGAGGCTGATTATATGCTTAAAATGCGTTTTACTCTTCTGCTGCTTCTGCTTCTTCTCCGCCTGGAGTCTGTGCAGCACGAGCGGCACGGGTAAGTTTAACGGCGGCAACAACCGAGTTTTTAGCATTTAATAACTCAAGGTTTTCGAACGCCAAAGCACCCACCTTTACAGAATCACCCAGCTTAAGGTGGTCGATATTGATGTTTAAAGTATCGGGTAAGTTGGCCGGTAAAGCCTTTACACGTAGTTTACGTTGAACAAGAGACAATTGTCCCCCAGCCCTAACACCTTCTGCAAAACCGTTGAGTTTTACAGGGATTTCAATAATAACAGGCTTGTCTTCGAAGATTTGTAAGAAATCAACGTGTTGAATTTTGTCGCTTACCGGATGGTATTGGATGTCTTGAAGAATAGCTTCAACTTTTTCTCCATCAATGTCTAAACTGATGATGTAAACATTTGGTGTGTAAACCAAACCTTTTAGTTGTTTTTCTTCGATTACGAAGTGTGCTACTTCTTTTCCTCCATAAAGTACTCCGGGTACTTTTCCTTCTTTACGAAGCTCTTTGGTTGCTTTTTTACCAATTACTTCTCTTTTTGAACTTTTTAATTCAATTTTTTGCATCTTTCTAATTTTTTGTGCTACTCAAAATAAATCACTGGTAATGAACAGGTTTACTCCCCATCACACTTTTTTGCCAAAGGCGGCTGCAAAGGTAAAAAAATAAACCCACATTTTATTCATAATCTATTAAAATTTAATGAACAATGTGGGTTTGTGCGTTCACAGATACTGACTTCCACAATTAAAGGGAGCTTGTATCCAGGATGTTTTTACCTGTTAAATCAAAAACTGATTACTGATTGATTTATAATAGTACACTTTTTCTATGGTATCTGCCAAAAGTTCCGCTATGGACAATACTTTAATTTTTTCCGATTCCTGACGTAACGGTATAGAGTCCGTTACAAACAGTTCTTCCAATGCCGAATTGTCAATGTTGTCATAGGCGTTTCCGGATAGTACCGGGTGGGTAGCAAAAGCTCTTACACTTAAAGCGCCATCTTCCTTCATCATGTCAGCTGCTTTCGTCAGGGTGCCGGCCGTATCAATCATATCGTCTACGATAATCACATTTTTGCCTTTTACATCACCGATGATTCTCATTTCGCTAATAACGTTCGCTTTGGCTCTCGACTTATGGCATATTACCATTGGGGCCCCTAAGAACTTTGCATAGGTGTTGGCTCTCTTGCTACCGCCCACGTCTGGAGATGCAATAACAAGATTTTCCAGATTCATACCTTTTATATGCGGCAAGAAGATGGAGGATGCGTACAAGTGATCTACAGGAAGGTTAAAGAATCCTTGAATCTGATCGGCATGTAGATCCATCGTAATCAAACGGTCGATACCTGCAGCGGTAAGCATATCCGCAGCCAATTTGGCGCCGACAGAAACACGAGGCTGGTCTTTCCTGTCCTGACGGGCCAACCCAAAATAAGGTATAACAGCAACCACCTTGTAGGCAGACGCTCTTTTGGCGGCATCGATCATCATTAGCAATTCCAGCAAGTTATCTGCAGGCGGGAAAGTGGATTGAATGAGGAAAACATGCGACCCTCGAATTGTTTCCTGAAAAGCCACAGCAAATTCTCCGTCGCTAAAATTTAATTTTTTAATGTTCCCAAGATCCCTTCCGGAATAGTGACTAATCTTTTCGGTTACGTAACGGGACGATGATCCCGAAAAAATTTTAATGGGCGCTTTTGGTGGCATCGTAAATAGTTGTTTTTCTGTTTATTATTAAAAAGACGCTGCAAAGATAAAAAATCATGACTGAATTTATCGTTGCCCGACCATAATTTAATATGTTTCCTTATCTTGAAGCCAGGGTTAGATTTGTGGTTGCAGCTCTATTCACCTTACCATTGTTCATTTACCTGGTCGATAAAATTTAGAATCTCATCTTTACCCTCAGCTTTTTCGGCCGAAGTGATGAATATTTGCGGTAATTCTTCCCATTCCTCCAACAAGGCGTTTTTAAAACTTTCGATGTTTTTTTCTTTTTCCGAAGGTTTTAACTTATCCATTTTTGTAAAGACTATTACAAATGGGATCCCCCAAATACCCATCTGATGCATAAACTCCAAATCTATTTTTTGAGGATTATGCCGGCTATCCACCAATACAAAAAGACACATTAAGTTGGAACGGTGACGAAGGTAATTATCAATTAAAAGTTTAAATTCCTTGCGCTGTGTCTTTGATACCTTGGCATATCCATAGCCTGGTAAATCCACCAAATACCATTTGTCGTTTATGGTAAAGTGGTTAATCAACTGTGTCTTGCCAGGAGTGGACGAAGTTTTTGCCAAGGAATTTTTATTGCATAACATGTTAATTAATGAAGATTTACCCACGTTTGATCTGCCTATGAACGCGTACTCGGGTCTGTCTGCTTCGGGGCATTGACTGGCTTTGGAACTTGAAGTAAGGAACTCAGCTTTTGTAATTTGCATTTTTGTTTGCAAAGGTAAGTTACAATATCTAAAAAGTATGCCTTTTGTGTCGCTTTTAAATTTTTCTGAACAAATTATCGGTTATCTAACCTTGTAGGTTTCTAAATCGCCATATCCTTTAAAACCTAGCTTTAAATAAACAGCTTCTCCTGCCTTTGAGGCATGAAGCACACAAAAATCGCAATCATTAATTTTAGCGATTTGTATTAAGTATTGTGTCATACTTTTAGCGATTCCCATTTTTCTACTATTCGGTATGGTACCAATCATGTGCAATCCTGCAAGTTTTCCTGAATCAAAAAAGATACCACCGCACCCAAGGTAATGGCTGTCCGACACGTAATTGTAAAGTTGTATTTTTTTGTTGTCATTGCAGATGGCATGCACAATTTCACCATCTACATTATAACCAAAAGCTAACGATGCGGTCTGGGCAAATTTATCAGCGTCCTGTTTGGTCTTCACCTGAACAATGTTTGGGTCTGGAGTAGTATGCCGATCATATGACTTTAAGTTTAATGCCATATTCTTTTGTCCGGATATTAGTTCTGTTTGAGGGTTTTCGTTTAGATTATTTGGTTGGGGCATGGTTACGAGGTTTGGCAATTTTCCCTGGTGTATTTTTTTAAGAATATCTGAAAAATCAGCTTTAGGGGACACGTCAAATATTCTTTTGGGCCAATCGGAACCTGAAACAGCCACAGCCTTCAATTCATCCCGGACCATGAACAAATTTGACTGGATTCCTATGTAGGACCAGAATTCGTAAAGGTTATTTATAATCAAGTGATTCATCTTTTTCTTGTATAGGTATCCTGGGTTATCGCATTTAAAAACACTTCTGATTTAACGTGATTAAACAACATGGGGTTTGGCAATTCCGAAAATAACGGTGTGCCGCCTCCAATTAATATGGGAAGGGTTGTCAGAATCATTTCGTCAATTAAATCCTCTTTTAGAAAACCCTGAACTGTGTTGCCCCCATCGATATAAAGTTTATGGTATCCTTGTTTGTTTAATTGCGTAACAATTTCGTTTGGTGCACCTTTCACCAATTCTACATGTTCCGTATATCCCACGGGAATTTTTTTTAAAGTATGGGATGCAACAAAAACAGGTAAATGGTATGGCCATGGAATATTAAAACTCAACACCTTTTCAAAAGTTGTTCTTCCCATGATTATAGCATCAATTTTATGAATAAAATCAACATATCCTAAATCTTTACCCGCCGGATTGGGAACTGTATTTTCCAACCAATCAATTCCGCCATTTATATCGGCAATATAACCATCCAAACTTTTTGCTATAAACACGTAATTTTTGTTTTCCATGTTTTGTATCGTTTTTTACAAAGAAAGGGTTTTTGACAGAAAAGGGTTCAGGGTTTTATCATTTTACAAATTTACGCCATCTTCAGAACACCATCTTCAGCACTTGTTTGTAACGAAGCCATAAGTGAATTTCTAATCTAGTTCAATTACCTGCCGGACTTTATGTGCCAATATTTTTTTACTTGAAATACCTTGGGTTGTAACCCATAGGTGTTCGTAAACCATAAACTAAGGAGTTTATAATGAGAATGATCGTTCAGTTTGCTTTCTTTCCCTTTACGAAGTCACTATGGAGTTCAACAATACCTTTAAAAAGAACAAACTAGGTGTTGCTGAATAACTGCATTGCATTTCCAGGAATTCCACATGAAAACAATGTTCTATTATGTAGCTCTAATGCAAAATCCGGGTTACATTAAAATAGATTTACATGGTAATATCTATTTATGAGACATTAATTAGGTTTTCCAGCACCCATGTATAATCTCAGGGCTATCAAAGTTGGATAACCGGTGTGATATTAGGAAATGTATGCAGTTGCATTTCGTAAATGATACTGGATTCTTACAACTCAAACTTAATGCCTTGTGCCAGAGGTAAATTTTTGCTCCAGTTGATGGTGTTTGTTTGTCGGCGCATGTAGGCTTTCCATGCATCCGAACCGGACTCGCGTCCACCGCCGGTTTCCTTTTCGCCGCCAAAGGCACCGCCAATCTCGGCACCTGATGTTCCAATGTTTACATTGGCTATGCCACAATCACTTCCTACACCCGAGATAAACGCTTCGCATTCCTGTACGTCTCTGCTAAAAATGGAAGAAGACAATCCCTGCGGGACATCATTATGCATGGCAATGGCTTCATTGAACCTTTCGTATTTCATCACATACAAAACAGGCACAAAAGATTCGTGCTGAACAATGGGCAGATGGTTTTCCGCCTGTATAATGGTGGGCAATACATAATGGCCTTTATCGGGTATGCCGGATGTTATCAACTTGTTCCCAAATAAAACTGTGCATCCTTGCTCTTGGGCTGCTTTGATCGTGTTTTTGTAAATCTCAACCGCTCCAATATCAATAAGGGGTCCTACCAACATTTTCTCATCCAGGGGGTTCCCTACTTTGTTTTCAACTTGTCGGTATGCTTTTTTCAGCATGTCAATTACCACAGTGTAAATACTTTGGTGGATAATTAGGCGGCGAGTGGAGGTGCAACGTTGCCCGGTAGTGCCTACGGAACCAAATACAATAGCCGGGATGGCCAATTGCAAATCGGCTGTTTGTGTTACGATAATGGCATTGTTTCCACCCAATTCCGCAATAGTTCTGCCCAGGCGGGCGCCTACCTTTTCGCTTACTTTTTTACCTACCCGGGTCGACCCTGTAACCGATATCAGCGAAACTCTTTTGTCCTCGGCCATCAAGTCGCCAATTTCGGATGATGGTGCAATAATTAGGTTTAATACGCTCTCGGGAACATGGTTTTCCTTCAGCACTTTTTCCAGAACCTTGTGAACAGCTATGGCACAAAGGGGTACTTTTGAACTTGGTTTCCAGATGCAAACATCGCCGCATACCAATGCGATCATGGCGTTCCAGGCCCAAACTGCCATGGGAAAATTAAAGGCTGAAATGATACCGACAATGCCCAGTGGATGATATTGGTCGAGCAAGCGGTGGCCGGGGCGTTCGCTTTGCATGGTGAAACCATACAACTGTCGCGACAACCCTACGGCAAAATCGCAGATGTCGATCATTTCCTGGACTTCACCGAGTCCTTCCTGGTATATCTTGCCCATTTCCAAGGATATTAGCTTGCCTAAATTTTCCTTTTGGTGGCGTAACGCATTCCCCATCTGCCTGACAATTTCGCCACGTTTGGGAGCTGGTATTGTTCGCCAGCTATTAAAGGCATGTGATGCATTGTCAACAAGGTTGATGTAATCCGAAGAGGTGGCCTGATGAACTTTTGCAATAGGATGACCATCGATGGGCGAATGTGATGTTAGAAGCTGCCCATCTGTTTTAACCCACTTGGAGCCTGTGCATAAACCCATATTGTCGGTTTTAAGGCCGAGATGTTTCAACATTTCCGGAATACCGAAATCCTGTTTGTGGTGTGAACGATATTTTAAATAAAATTGTGGCATAGTAATATTTTTTATCTGATTAGATCGATAATTCAATTTACGGCTTTTTTTTAAGAGATGAGCCCACCTAATTCATATATTTTCCAGGATATAAATGTTGATGCGTGTTAAGCCTTTAATTGCTATGCGCCTGCGCCGAAGCTTCTAGTTCAAGCGTAAGGCTGGTCATGGGCGAGAGCCGTCCGGTAAGAATTTGGAACAACTGGACGGAATGACTTTGGGAGGTTGTGCCAAGCAGGATTCGTAGTGCCAATTATGGATCATCAAAATTGGTTGTGACACATAATCGATGCTGGAAGCAGTAGTTTTTCGTAAAAAATAAGGGATAAATGAAATTGAAGATGATTGTTTTATGATTTTTGTCTTTTTGTATGTTGGCTGCAATGTATATCTATGCGCTTTCAAAAGAAAAACATAACTACATGGGCAACAGTAAAAGGAAATTTACACCTGCGTTTTGGACAGCAAATTTTGCCGAGTTGTTGGAGCGCGCCGCGTACTACGGGGTTTTTATCGTAATTACCCTTTATTTATCAAGGATTTTAGCATTTGATGATATTGAGGCTGCGGCTATTGCAGGAACATTCTCGGCCTTGCTTTATCTTTTACCCACATTTGCAGGAGCATACGCCGATAAAATAGGATTTAAAAAATCCCTTATTGTCGCTTTCAGTTTGCTTACGCTAGGTTACTTAGGCCTTGGTTTATTACCTACGTTTATTCAAAATGCAGGTTTGGCAGAATACGGCACAGAAACTGTATTTAAAGGGCTTGACAAAAGTAATTTCAGGTACGCTATCCTACCGGTGATGGCTTTAATTATTCTTGGGGGAAGTTTTATTAAATCGGTTATCACTGGCACGGTCTCTCTTGAAACAAGCGAGGAGAACAGGGCTACAGGTTTTTCGATTTTTTATACCATTGTGAACATTGGGGCGTTCTCGGGGAAAACCATCGTTAAGCCTTTGCGCGATGCCATGGGTAATGTGGGTCTTATTAACATTAGTTACTTCTCGGCCGGGATGACTTTGTTAGCTTTAATCGCAGTGTTTTTCTTTTTTAAGCCATCCGTCCAAAAGCGGGATGGAAAGACTTTCGGTGAAATATGGAAAGCTTTTGTAAAGGTACTATTCAATGTTCGATTAATCGTTTTGATTTTCATTGTAACCGGGTTTTGGTTAGTGCAACATCAGTTATATGCTACTATGCCAAAGTACGTATTGCGTATGGCAGGCGAGAGTGCTTCGCCAAGCTGGTATGCAAACGTTAACCCACTGGTTGTATTTTCCACTGTAGCAATAATTACCTCTTTAATGAGGCGACGAACAGCCTTGTTTTCGATGACTGTAGGTATGTTTATTATGCCTGTTTCGGCTTTTTGTATGGCGGCGGGAAATCTTTTTGATGGAGGATCAGCGATCGTTGGAATGCATCCGGTGGCCTTTATGATGATTGTCGGTATTGCTTTTCAAGGCTTGGCTGAGTCGTTTATTTCGCCTCGTTTCCTGGAGTATTTCTCGTTTCAGGCTCCTAAAGGTGAAGAAGGCCTTTATTTAGGCTTTAGTCACTTGCATTCGTTTTTATCCAGTATTGTTGGCTTTTTGATGTCAGGGGTATTACTGGATAAATATTGTCCCGACCCAATAAAGTTTGGTGGTAGAACAGCTGAATGGCATGCGGTGAGTGCCAACGCGCATTATATCTGGTACTATTTTGGTGCAATAGCCATGGTTTCGGCTATTGCTTTAATAATTTATGGTCGTATATTTAAGGCCCAAGAATAATTTTTTTATTCCACTTGCACAACTACTGAGAGCCGGAAAACTTCCCACCGTTTTCCGGCTTTTTTATTTTCGTTGAAAGAAAAAATTAAGTCATAAACAGGCGGAGTACTGCGGCAGCAGATACCATGTAGTGTTTTTTACTTTTGCCATTGAAATGTATTGTTTTTGTGGGTTAGTTTAAATTTTATCAAAAAATAAGGGTTCTTGATCTACGTATAACAAAGAAAAACCGTGCTTTACTTCTTGTTTTATCCACTAGCCTATTATCTTTTTATATTAAAATGTTGAAAGCCAAAATAAGGAATGTCGTGTATGAAGCAACCCTGAACATCTGACATCCTGGAGCCTTTTTTACAGCCCAAAATAAAATTGGCCAAATTATTACGTTCACCTTCCGCATCCACTTCAACCTCGCCACCAGGCAGGTTTCTTACATAGCCTTTAATGCCATGTTCCTGCGCTTGGGCCAAAACAAAATATCGATATCCTACTCCTTGAACCCTTCCGCAAACTATCATTCTAACCCTTCTCATCCCATTCAGTTTTTATGTATAAATTTACAGGCAAAGAATCAAATATAAAAGAGAATTCCCCTTAATTTATACTCTATCATTCGAACTATTAGTTTTTTATCACCTATTGGTTTAATTTCGATATCAATAATATTTTTTATGCCGCTTGCCCCATTGTAAGCTTAAATATTATTAAAGCCTTCAATCTGGATTTGAAATAATCCTGACGAAAGTTTAGAATGTCAAAAATTTCGTCACTCTGATGGACAGATACTATTTTTATAATAACAAATCTGGTATACACACAAAAAATAGGTAAATTGTATCGCTAAAATCAACGTAAAACCATGTCCAATAAAATATTACCGGAAAAATGGATTCAGACAAAGGTCGCTATAGGTTTTATCATCATAGTGGCTATTGCAATTGTTATTTTTTCCATCACCTACTTTTCTGTAATCTCCATTATAAAAGTGCAGAACGAGGAATACAGTCACGAATATGAGTTTACATATTTGAACCAGCTTATATTTGAGATCATCGAAACAGAAGGACTCAGCCGGGTTTATGGTATCACAGGGAAAAAGGAATACCACGAACAATATTTGCAACACCACGATTCGGTGCTAGCCGTTCTTAATTACCTAAACCTGCTTTTCCCGGATACGGTTTCGCAAGGTGGGATTAAGGAGATTGAACGATTGTATTTTCAGAAGAAAGAGTTGATGGATCAACTGACTAAAATGAATCTTAAAAAGTTGTATGCCGAATCTGCAGAGAAAATAATAGCCTCTATTCCAGATTCTTTAAATTATGAAGTAACTCAGTTTACCTATACCAGTTTGCAGGTTGATTCTGCGCAGCAAGATGTGATTGTAGAAGATACCGTGCTGGTAATCCAGCAACAACCCGAAGATGAGAAAAAAGGTTTTTTTAAACGAATGGGCGAATTGTTTGGAGGAAGTAAAAAGAAACAGGAACCACTCGTGGAGTTGGAGGCCGTTGTTAGTAGAAAGGTGGATTCCACCGTCATACAGGAAACCAGGCCCAACGAAAATATCGGGGAATTAAAATCGAGAATAGAACGTGCCGAAAAAAGGGAAGAGAGATTGAATATTATTGTTCAGAAACATGAAGATGAACTTATTCAACTCGACAGGCGTTTGACCGACCAGATTAAAAACATCGTAACTAATTTGCATGATACTACCATAAAGCGAAACGAAAACAAGCGATCGGAGCTTGAAGTTTTACGGAGCGAGATGATCGATCGTATTTTGCTGCTGGTGGGCACCGCTGTAATAATGATGTTGTTTTTTATTTTCTGGATTAGCAGGGATATCACCCGAAGCCAGAAACTTAAAAATGATATTATCAGAGCCAAAGAACGAGTTGACCGGCTTCTAAGGGTCAAGGAGCAGTTTGTAGCACACATGAGTCACGAGATCAGAACCCCGTTAACATCCATCATCGGTTTTTCGGAACAATTATCCGGAATGCTTAGTAAAAAAGAAAATCTACTTGTTTCGGAGCGGATACTGTTATCGGCCGAACACTTAAACGGCCTTATAAATAACGTTTTAGATTCGTCGATGCTGGAATCGGGAAATATTGCTTTTTATAAAGATAGGATTGATGCTAAAGCCCTGATGGATGAACTTTTCCAGCTTTTTGAATTCGAAGCGCAAAAATCAGGCTTGACCTTTTCGTATAATATTGACCCCGACCTGACAGGTTTTGAGTCAGATAATCTCCGACTCAAGCAAGTGTTGATTAATCTAATTGGCAATGCATTAAAATTTACATCTAAGGGTTCGGTATATTATGATGTAAATATTCGTAAAGACAAACTTGTTTTTACGGTAGAAGATACGGGTATAGGTATACCGAAGGATAAACAGAAATCGGTATTTAAAATGTTTAACCAGGTAAATATCAGTTTGTCGCGAAAATACTCGGGAACAGGTTTGGGACTTTCCATTAGCCGGCAAATTATTGAAGCCATGGGAGGGAGCATACACCTTGATAGTAAACCGAACGAAGGAAGTACCTTTACATTTGATATTCCTTACATTAAATGTGAAGTTGTGCAGGCCGATCCAATGGAGGGAGTAACTTACCTGTTTAAAGACAAAAAGATAATGGCGGTGGACGATGATGAGATGATTTGCCAATTGATTGACGGTATTCTGCACGACAGGGTTGAACGTTTGGATGTAATTTCTTCGTCCGAACCAGCTATGCAGGCCATCGAGCATGTGAAATACGACCTTTTTCTGGTGGACCTGCATATGCCCAAGGTGGATGGATTACAATTGTTAAACATTATTCGAAACGAAAAGAAACTGACCACACCGGTTTTGTTCCTGACAGCGGATATGGTTAATTCAGAGCTGAAAGAAGCCAATAAAAAAGACAATATTTGGGTAATGGCCAAACCGTTTACGCAAAAGCAGATTATGGAGAAATTGGCGGAGATTTTTAATTTGAAAAGGAGTAAAGTTGCAGATACTAAAGTTATGGCGCCAAAAGATGAAGAAAATGACCAGTTGTTTAGTTTAGATGGGGTGAAGTCGTTTACTGGCAATGATCAAGAATTTTTAAACTCGGTGATAAAAACATTTGTTGAGAACTCAGATAGAGGAATTTGGGATATTAAAAAGGCGCTTTCGGAGGATCCGGAGTTTTACCATGTTGTATCGGAAAGGGCACATAAACTTCTGACCGGGTTCCGTCAGTTTAAAATTAAAAAAGGGATTGCGAAACTTACGTTGCTTGAAAAAGCCCGGGAACAAAAACTTACCAAAGAAGAAATAGTAACCAAAGTGAAGGAATTGGAAACTTTTTGGGACGAAGTTAAAAACCAAATACAATCACTGGTAGCCTAGAACCGCAAATTCTTGTTGTACCTTACGAAAACACCATTTCAGGCATCAATACCGTATTTGTGTATTTTATTGTACAAGGTTTTTCTGTCAATCCCTAGAATACGGGCTGCCTTGGCTTTATTATACCGAGTCTGTTCCAAGGTTTCTACAATAATTTCTTTCTCTGATTTTTCCTTGGCAGCTTTTAATTGAAGCGGTATATCGGGTTGTTCGAGAGGTGACTGAATTTCCGGAGGTAATTCCGCCAAAGTTATTTCGTTACTTTTTGCCAGCAGAACCGCTCGTCGGATCACATTACGCAGTTCCCTTAAATTTCCGGGCCACTCATAGCTCAGGAAAATTTTTACCACCTCAGAACCAAAATAAATATTTTCCTTGTTGAATTCATTGGAGGCCATCTGCAAAAACCGATCGCTATACACGGGTATATCTTCTTTTCTATCTCTTAAGGGCAATAGGTTAATGGAGAATTCGTTAAGTCTATGGTATAAATCCTCTCTAAATTTCCCACTAAACGAAGTCGTCCGCAAATCTTCGTTGGTGGCTGCTATTATCCTGCAATTGATGGGATATTCCTCGTTGCTGCCCAATCGGCGACCTTTACGTTCTTGGATGGCTCGTAGTAATTTTACCTGCACATCGTAACTCAGGTTTCCGATTTCGTCGAGGAAAATAGTGCCATCCTTAACGTTCTCAAAATGTCCTTCCTTATCGTCCAAAGCACCCGTAAACGAACCTTTTTTATGTCCGAAGAGTTCGCTGGAGGCAATGTCGGTATGTAAGGCGCCGCAATCCACTGCCACAAAGGGCTTTATGCTTCTGTGGCTAAGTTCGTGAATACGCTGGGCCACAAACTCCTTACCAACACCACTTTCGCCCAACACCAATACGGAAAGTTCGGTGCCAGCTATTAATTCAATTTGCTGGTCTATTTGTTCCGCAAATCGGCTAACGCCCTTAATGTAATTTGAAACAGGAGCCAGTACGGGCTTATTGGCTTCGGAAGTAGTTTTAGCGATACCTCTTTTAATGACGTGTAATAGCTCATCGGGATTAACAGGTTTGGCAATATACTCGAATGCCCCCAGTTTTATAGCGTTTACAGCTACTCTAATATCGGAATAGGCGGTAATGAGTACCACGGGAGTTTTAAGATCTTTCTTCCTGACTTCGGGAATTAAATCCAATCCTGTACCGCTGTCTAACCTATAGTCGGTTAAAACCAAGTCGAATGATGAAGTCTTTATAGCATCCAGTGCGGAGCTGAAACTACTCACAAAAACGGTTTCGAAGCTTTTTCTTTTCAGAAAGCCTTCGATCATCAATCCAAAGGAAGTGTCGTCATCAACAATTAAAATCTTTGCCATTACCGAAAATTACAAAAGTTGTTAAATTTATAAAACATCTTTTTGATTATAACGAATAACAGGAAATAAATTACTTTTTAATCAAATGCTGGGAGCAGTGAGCAAATCTTCTGGTAGTTTAAAAGATTTTTGTGATTTATTGTCTGAAAGTGGTTGAGTTATTCATGGTACTTAACTATTTGGGTTTGGAGGCTGACTGTTAAAAAACAAAATAATTATATCATTTAACAGAAAAAATAGGGCAAAAAAAAGCGGATCAACGTTTTGATCCGCTAGCCTAGAACTACATTTAACTATATATGGTAACAATAGTCTAGAGTTGGGTGGTATCGTTTAATTTGTTGTGTGTGTTGTGTTGTGTTGTGTGTGTTGTGTTGCTTGATACCGATACCTATTGTAATATGAGAAACTTACTAATTCAAATTGTCATAAACCGTAACACCTTGACCTTCAGAATATGGATAGGTTACTTCTGGAAGATCTGCTGTTTTAAGCAGAACCAGCCCGATCACTACAACCAAAGAGGTAATTATAAGTGCTGTTAGTTTATTTATGAATGATTGATCCATTGATCTGTTTCTTTTTTAATTGTTATTCGATAACTGTACATGTGAAAACTGTGCCATAAAAGTGTGTATAAGAGCCGTTATTTTATAATGCGTTGATATACAGCTTTAAAATTTGGCAGACGTTGTCTTTTTAAGGATGGAGAAGCTGATTCGAATTAAAAAGTGTGGAAATAATTCTACACTTTGATACCCCAAAGTGTGGAAATTCCCTATGTGTACCTACCAGTTAAGTTGAGAGTAACCTAAATATAAATTAGAAAACATAAATATAAGTCGTAATTTGCGTTTCATAACTTTACGTTTTTAGCGAGAAATATTATTCCATGCTTATTGATTGCCATACACATCAACGTTCACCTAAGGCAGATATTGCCATTATCAATCAATATCCTTACGATTTCAAATCTGATTCTGAAAAGCATAAATATTCATGTGGCATTCACCCTTGGTTTATTCAGGAAGATAAAATTAAAAGTTGGCTCAATGTATTAGTAACACTTTGCCAACAAAAAAAGATTGTAGCCATTGGAGAATGTGGTTTAGATAAAAACATAGAAAATATTGAATTTCAGAAAAACGTTTTTGAGCCGCAAATAAGGCTTTCGGAACAATATAAGCTGCCTGTTGTCATTCACTCGGTAAAAACACATCATTTGATATCCGAAATCAGAAAGAAATGCCATGTGAAACAACCGTGGATAATTCATGGTTTTAATGGATCAATTGAAATGGGGCAACAGTTCGTTAAGCAAAATATTTTTATTTCTTTTGGGCAAGATTTAATCAAACGACCTGATAAGTTTCAAAAAATTTTAAGCCGTCTAAATATGGATTTCGTATTACTTGAAACCGATGACTGCGATATTTCTATTGTTGACGTTTATAGGCAAGCCGCGAAACTTTTAAACCTTGATATGGGATTACTTGAGAATAAAATAGAAGCAAATTTTAATAGTGTATTTGGTTAAGATGAACTGGTTAGAGAGAACAGAACTGCTTATAGGTCAGGATAAAATTAAAGAGTTATCGGAAAAAAATGTGTTGGTAGTCGGGCTTGGTGGCGTTGGTGCTTTTGCCGCTGAAATGATTGCCAGGGCAGGGATTGGAAAAATGACCATTATTGACGGTGATACAATTAACGAGAGTAATAGGAACCGACAGTTGCCGGCACTTTGCAGTACTCTGGGCATGTCAAAAGCCCAAGTATTGGAAGCCAGACTATTAGATATTAACCCCAGTTTAAAACTTACTGCTATTGCGCGATTCATAGATGAACATTCTTTTGAGGAGCTATTAGAGAACGACTTTGATTATGTGGTGGATGCCATTGATACCCTTTCACCGAAGGTAGCATTGATTCGTGCTTCGGTTCAACAACAAATTCCTATTGTTTCATCCATGGGAGCAGGAGGTAAATTCGATCCTTCACAAGTAGAGATCACTGATATTTCAAATTCTAAGTATTGTAATTTGGCACGTATGGTGCGCAAGCGTATCTACAAAGATGGCATCAGGAAGGGTGTGCCCGTTGTTTATTCTCCTGAAATGGTGCCCAAGGAATACATCATTAAAACGGAAGGTGAAAGGAATAAAAAGACAACGGTTGGGACCATCTCGTATATGCCCGCGATTTTTGGTTGTTTTGCAGCCAGCAAGGTTATCAAGGATTTGGCAGGGAAATAGAGGTTAAACCCGGATGATGTATTAGAGGTAAGTAATGAGTATTTAAAATACCATAAAAATCGGGGTTACTGAAACGAGGCATAGTACCGCTGCGGTGAGTTGAAGCAAGTTAGTGAAACGCCTTGTTTTGAAGTAGTTGATTTACACAACAGGATTTCTGATGCATATTCGGGGTTATACAGAGATCTGTCATTAGGCATTCGAAAAATTCCTTAATAATCGCAGGCATCAGCTGTATCGAGGGAATCCCGATTTAAAAAATCTTACATTGCTGTGTTTCGGTAATGTTTAGGTTTTGATCATCGAATTGGCCTTTTGGTGAGGTTTGATGACAATTTTGGGTTAAAAAAAAGGCTCCACTGCGTGTGAAGCCCTTTGAATATTTTATTTCAATTATTTATTTACTTCATACTTCTTTTGTCGCCGGCGTGGCTTAATACAGTACCGTTTAAAATACCGCTATATTTAGTTTCATCACCCAACAATTCAAGCGCTTTTTCCAACTCTTCATCGTTTTGCAAGGAGAATTTTATGGCCCCTTTTTGGTAATAATATCTTTTTACAATCTCGTTACCCAATAACTCACTAACCTCAGATTTAAAGATATTTAAGTCTTTTTGAACATCTAATGTCAACAGTTTCTCGAGTTGTTCGAATTCGGTTTTTGACTTTTCGTAGTAATCTTCCTTTTGGGCCGTTTCCTTTAGCTCCTTTAAAGCTTCTTGTGTTGCCGATTTATATTTAAAATCTTTTTTCGCAGCTACGAATTGCTTGAATTCTTCAAATATTTCATTCGAAATTTTAAAGTTTTCAGGTTTAGCAATCTCATCATGTTTTAAAACAAATTCGGTAGCGTAGTTAAAAAACATGTTCTGTGCTACAAGTGCATAGGCAATGTTGCCATATTTTTGGGGTTCAACCTTAATGTCAGGCGAAACACCGCCCCCATCATAAACAGAACGGCCACCAAAGGTCTTAAATTCCGTAATCAATGAATCGGGAATTAACCCAACACTACCGTCCTCGTTTCGATGGCTGTAATCAACTGCCTGAATGCACCGACCGCTGGGTATGTAATATTTGGCTGTGGTAACTTTAAGCTTGGCATTGTACGACAACGGGCGTGTGGTTTGAACCAGTCCTTTACCAAATGAGCGCTGTCCAATTAAAACCCCTCTATCCATATCCTGAATGCTACCTGCAACAATCTCTGATGCCGAAGCGGAACCTCGGCTGATTAGGACAACCATCGGGCTAATTGTGTCAATAGGTTCCGAAGTAGCACGATATACTTTATCCCACTGACTTACTTTACCGCGTGTAGAAACCACTTCGCTTCCTTTTTTCACAAATAAGTTTACAATCTTAACAGCATCGTCCAACAAACCGCCCGGGTTTCCTCTTAAATCAAGCACAAAGCTTTCGGCACCGTGGTTCTCTTTTAAATCCATAAGTGCTTTAGCTACCTGTTTTGAACAGCTTTGTGTAAAGTTATTCAGGATAATTAATCCTGTTTTGTCGGAAACCATTCCGTAATATGGAACTGGATTGATGGAAATCTTTTTGCGGATCAATTCTATGGTCACTGGTTTGTTTTGGCCGGGACGATCAATCTTCAGTTTAAGCGGTGTGTTGGCCGGACCTTTCAGCATATCGCTTACCTCGGAACTGGATTTTCCAACCACATTCACATCGTTGACCTCCACTAATTTATCGCCCGCTTTTAGACCCGCTAATTGAGCGGGAAAACCCTCGTATGGTTCTGCAATAACAATGTAATCGCCTTGTCTGGAAATCAGGGAACCCATACCTCCATATTCGCCTGTTGTCATAAACTTAAAATCCTCCATATCATCCTCGGGGATATAAGTTGTGTACGGATCAAGCGATTCAAGCATTTCATCAATGCCTTTTTTAATCAGTTTTTCCGGGTTGGTTTCGTCCACATAATAACTGTTCAACTCACGAAAAAGAGTATAAAAGATATCGAGGTTCTTAACGATGGAGAAGTTACGGTTATCGTCGTTGTTAAAGCCTACCAATCCCACCGAAACAACCAAAACAATCAGTGTTCCGCTTATCCACCTAAGTCGGCTTTGTTTATTAAAAATACTCATCTGTTTAAAATTTAACAAAACTCTAATAACCAGTGCAATTTTCAGTCATGCTCCTCCCGCTCTGACGGTACGACCTGTTCCGAACTTGATTTGGAAGGGTATATAACCTAATTATTTGCTCCGGCCATGCCGGTTTCATGTTTTAAATATTAATCTGCTATATCGTGTTTTCTGTATGAAAGAATACCCCGATATAACAATTTTTCTTACTTTTTGTGTAATCCACATTCCTTTGTATCCGGATTTTCCCAGTACCATCGGCCGGCTCTAATGTCTTCGCCCGGCATAATAGCTCTTGTACAAGGCTGGCAGCCAATACTTGGATAACCTTTGTCGTGAAGCGGGTTATAAGGGATACCATTTTCTTTGATGTAATCCCAAACATCTTTCTCGCTCCATTTAGCCAAAGGGTTGATCTTTAAAATATTGTTGTTCTCGTCCCATTCCACTACCTGAACATGGGTACGTGTTACCGATTGATCGGCCCGCAGCCCGCAAACCCATGCCTCTAATCCTTCAAAAGCTCGTTTTAATGGTTCCAGTTTACGGTTGTAACAGCATTCCTTTCTGTTTTCGATACTGTCGTAAAACAGGTTAATCCCCTTTGCTTCAACCATTTTCTGAACGGCTTCTGCTTTCGGTGAATATACCTTTAGGTTTGTTTTGTATTTCTTAGAAGTACGATCAATGAGCTCATAAGTTTCAGAAAATAATCTACCTGTGTCCAAGGTGAAAATATGGGCCTGGTCTGTAACCGAAGTTATCATTTGGGTTAATACCTGATCTTCGGCACCCAAGCTTGAAGCCAATGCTATTTTATCATTATATTTCTTTACGAAGTATCTGATTACTTCAACCGGATTGCTATCCGCAAATTGCGCATTTAGTCCGGCAATTTCTTCCTTTGTCATCCTCTTATTAAGCTTAAAAATGCGGTTGTTGATGCAGCAAAATTAACACCAAACAACCGCAATTGGTTTAACTGTTAGTTTTTTAACTTAAGTTTAACTATAATTTATCGCCAAAGCACACGCCCATATTTCGAGCTTTCATGACTAACCGGTTGTTCGGTTCAATTAATTTAGTTTTCCCCCCTACTTCTTCCAATGCAACAGAGTTGATTTGATTGTTTTTAACACAAACCATCGAGCCGAAATTTTTGTCTTTGATCATTTTGGCTGCGTAAGAACCATAGCGGGTTGCCAGAACCCTGTCGGCTGGAGAAGGAGTGCCACCTCTTTGTGTGTAGCCTAAAATAGTTTCGCGTGTTTCAAGACCTGTCCGTTCCTGGATTTGTTTTCCGATAAATCGGGCGGCGCTCTTTTTTTTCGGAACCTTAATGCCTTCGCCAACCACCACAATGGAATAAGGTTTGCCTCTTTCGGAACGTCTAAGGAGTGCATTGGTAATCACATCCATATCGTACTCTATTTCAGGAAGCAGCACGATGTCGCCGCCTCCGGCAACACCCGAATGCAATGCTATCCAGCCTGCGTTGTGGCCCATTACTTCAATCACCATAACGCGTTTGTGAGAGTTGGCAGTGGTATGAAGTCGGTCAATCGCATCGGTGGCAATGTTGACCGCAGAATCAAAACCAAATGTGACATCGGTACCCCAAACGTCGTTATCAATCGTTTTTGGCAGTCCAACAATGTTGAGTCCTTCCTTGGATAGTAAGTTGGCCGTGCGCTGCGTTCCGTTACCTCCAATACAAACCAGCGCATCCAATCCCATTTTATGGTAATTTTCCTTGATTACCTGAGGTTTGTCTTCCACGGTGTCCCCTTCTTGCGGTTTAAAGGGTTTCATTCGTGAAGTGCCAAGGATGGTTCCTCCCAATGTGAGTATACCGGATAATTTATCTTCGGTTAACAGTTCGTAATCCATATCGATAAGCCCACTAAAACCGTTTGAGATTCCAATTACTTCCATACCATACTGAACAATGGCTGTTTTTCCTACTCCTCTTATGGCTGCATTTATTCCGGGACAGTCCCCGCCTGCTGATAATATTCCTACTTTCATTGCGTAAAATTTGATATTAAGAGATTTTCGCTGCTTGTAGCAAAACATCTATTTGGTAAACCACGGGACTACCATGATAAAAGTCATCATAAAATGACGGGTAAATTTAATTTAAAAATCCCTTTTTAGGAACTAATGTTGCACAGATGTTATAAAAAAGCTTTACTTTTTTATAAGTAGGTTGGGTATTGCTCATTCTCCGGGCTGATTATACGCTATTTTTATTCACCTTCTTAAACTTCTTCGCATTAGCTTGGGCTTTCATTGCGACGGAACAAGCTTTGTGCGTATTCCTTGCCAGGGGAAAAGAAAAATGGTATTAAAGCATTTATTCCGCTTAAGTATTATTTATGTTTATTTGTGAAAGAATAAGGTAGGGATTTCTGCGCTAAAGAGAATTTTCCTGGTTTGGCTGGGGTGCATCATTTTAGCAATAAAGTTACGCTTTTTACGCGTAATAGCCATTAAATCAATATTGTTGTTTTCAATGTATTCCATGGATGCTGCAACCATATCGTGTCCGCAAATATAATCGCAAATCATGCTTTGGTTCCTGTAGGTAGATTTACAATATTCACTGTATTCTTTCAATTGTTCTGCGTCTACTTTTTCTTTTCCAGCAGGACAATATTGAACATTATGTATTTTGGTTTTAAAAGTACCCACTAGTCGGACTAATTTGTGGAGTGAGGTGTATTCGCACTTCGCAAAATCGGTTACAAATAGTATGTTGTTGATTTTGTCAAGATTAAAGCTGTAATTGATAGGGACTGCCATAACCGGAAAGGACACACCTTTAATGATATCCAGTGTTACACTGCCCAGGAGTTCCTTGATAGTTTCGCCCTTGCTTTTTGTTCCCATTACAATTAAATCGGGGTAATATTCCTTACAAAACAATTGAATCGCAACCTCCGGATATCCATCTAAAACCCGCAGCTTGATTTGGAGGTTATTGCTTCTCCTGGTATTGCTAAGAACGTGTGCCTTTAATTTTTCAAGTTCGGTATAAGCATCTTGGTGCGAAAGTATTGTGGTTTCAGATTTTTCGTTTCCACTGTCGGTTTCGCTGTCGCTTTCTCCGTCGCTTTCACTCAAAAAGTTGGTATAACAATAAAGTAAAGTAATTTCACCACCCACATGTTCTGCTATTGCGGTACAATACTCAATTGCCTTTAAGGTGTACGGCGCAAAATTAACTGGAATTAAAAATCTAATCATAAGTAATCCTCCAAGTCAGCTTTTCTTGATATTGTGTTTGTATAAAGTTATCAATATTTAAACAGAATGGTACCAATTGTGTTTCAAATATTAGGAACTGTTAGGTTTATGGTTTAAACAATAACGTAAAAAAAAATAGAATAATATAATATTTAACAAATTGAAAAGTACAACTACCAGAATAAACATCGTTTGGCTCAGAAATGAATTGAGGTTAGCCGATAATGCGGTCATACAAGGAGCTGCCAGGGAAAAACAGCCCATTCTTGTCGTGTATATTTTTGATGAGTCGGCAGTTTGCAAGCTGGATTCGGATGATAGCAGAATTTCATTTATTCACGATCGGCTGAATATTATATATCAAGAACTGAAAGGGCACGGTAGCTCGCTTTGGGTAGCAAGAGGGAATGTAGTAGAGATTTGGAAAACTATCTTTCAAAAATATAACGTAAATGCCATTTATGCAGCTGAAGATTATGAGCCGGACGGAATAAAACGTGATGGTATGATTGCAGATTTGTGTGTAGCCCATCGTGTGGGATTTCAGCTCTTAAAAGACCGTGTAATTTTTGCCAAGGACGAAGTGGTCAAGAAAGACCAAAGTCCATATTCTGTTTACACACCGTATAAAAGGCAGTGGCTAAGGCGGTATCAGGATATGGAGCCGATTCGAAGGAGCGAATGGAGGCCTGTTTTTCTAGATGGGGTTTTACCTTTTCCATCCCTACGTTCGCTGGGATTTGACAGGGGGAGGTTAACGGTGAAGGATTTTACCCTCGAAGGGTTGGAAGACTATGGTAAAAACCGCGACTACCCGTTTAAAAACTCAGGGTCAAACCTGGGGCCACACCTGCGCTATGGTACTACGTGTATACGAAAGGCGGTGGAGGTGGCGATGGGAAAAAGCGAGGTGTTTCTCTCGGAATTGATCTGGCGGGAGTTTTTTATGCAGGCATTATATCATTTCCCTCATTCGGCAACTCGCAATTTTAAAAAACAATATGATTTTATTTCCTGGAGAAACAATGAAATGGAATTTGAGCTTTGGTGCAATGGGAAGACTGGTTTTCCTATGGTAGATGCGGGAATGCGGGAATTAAATGAAAGCGGTTATATGCACAACCGTGCACGTATGGTGGTAGCTTCGTTTTTGTGCAAGCATTTATTGATTGACTGGCGCTGGGGCGAAGCTTATTTTTCGTCCAGGCTGTTGGATTATGAAATGGCGTCGAACATAGGCAATTGGCAATGGGCAGCAGGAACAGGATGTGATGCGGCACCTTATTTTAGGGTTTTTAATCCCACTAGTCAACAGGAAAAATTTGATCCTGATTTTATTTATATCAAGCAATGGATTCCGGAGTTTGGGACGGGGGATTACCCTAAACCCATGTTGGACCATGCCATGGCCAGGGAAAGGGCTATAAGGACGTACAAAGAAGGAATAGTGAAATAAAAAAGCCGCATTATCAATGTAATGCGGCTTTGGATATTTTATTAACAAGGTTATAATATCAACATGGCATCTCCGTATGAACCAAAGCGATACTTTTCTTTAACAGCTACTTCGTAGGCGTTCATCAAATTGTCGTAACCGCTGAATGCTGCGGTCATCATCATTAAAGTGGATAATGGAAGATGGAAATTTGAGACCATGCAGTTAGCAACATTAAATTCATATGGGGGAAAAATAAACTTGTTTGTCCATCCTTCAAAAGGTTTAACGTGGCCAAAAGTAGAGACTGAACTTTCGATGGTTCTCATAACCGTTGTTCCTACAGCACAAATTTTTTGGCGGTCATCTTTCCCTTTGTTAATAATGTTACAGGCTTCTTCGGTGATAAATATTTGCTCCGAATCCATTTTGTGCTTCGTTAGATCCTCAACATCTACCGAACGGAAGTTTCCTAATCCAACATGTAAAGTTATTTCCGCAAAGTTAACGCCTAAGATTTCCAGGCGCTTCATCAGCTCCCTGCTAAAGTGCATGCCCGCAGTAGGTGCGGCAACCGCACCTTCGTGCTTAGCGTAGATGGTTTGGTAACGTTCTTTGTCTTCAGGTTCTACCTTGCGGTTGATAATTTTAGGAAGTGGTGTTTCGCCCAAACCAAAAAGTGCTTTTTTAAATTCATCGTAAGGGCCGTCGTACAAGAAACGCAACGTACGCCCACGTGAGGTAGTGTTGTCAATAACTTCGGCTACCATTTCGTCGCTTTCGCCAAAGTAAAGCTTGTTGCCTATCCTAATTTTTCGTGCCGGATCAACCAATACATCCCAAAGTTTCTGATCACGGTTCAATTCGCGAAGTAAAAACACTTCAATTTCTGCTCCTGTTTTTTCTTTGTTTCCGTGCAGCCGTGCTGGAAAAACCTTGGTGTTATTAAAGATCATTACGTCCTGGTCTTCGAAATATGTAACCAGGTCTTTAAAAACCTTATGTTCTATCTCTCCGGTTTTTTTGTCCAGGACAAGCATGCGGGCTTCGTCGCGATTGTGGGCTGGGTGTAAGGCTATTAGTTCTTCAGGAAGATTGTACTTAAACTTCGATAACTTCATTTGTGTTTGCTTTATATTTTAGTCAACAACGGTTCTTTTCTATTTTATACGGTACAAACGCGTTGTCGTTTGATACGTAGTAACTTATTGGGTAAAAATGCTATTTAAACCTATTGATGTAATTGAGATTGTGTTATTTAAGGTAAATATGCGCATAGGAGCAACCTTATACGCAGAGATTTGCCAAAGGTTACAAATTATTTTAATTTTTTTTCAAAGGTTTCGATATTCATGCTATTTTCGTTGATAAACAGACCGATACGGGTTCTTTTTAGGGCTGTTAAGTGGGCTCCGCTTTTAAGCGCCTGTCCAATATCACGTGCCAAACCACGTATGTATGTTCCTTTACTACAAACAATTCTTAATATCAATTGGTTCTGATCAAATTCAAGAATTTCTATTTCGGTAATAATTAGTTTCTTCGGTTTTAACCCCGGGTCTTTTCCTTTGCGGGCGAATTCATAAGCTCTTTTCCCTTTCACTTTCACGGCAGAAAAAGCCGGGGGTATTTGGTCCAGTTCGCCTATGAATGCATGTAAGGTTTCTTCAACAAGTTCGCGGTTGATGTGTTCCGTGGGATATTCGGCATCAATTTCGGTTTCCAAGTCGAAGGAAGGTGTTGTTGCGCCTAATTTAAGTGTAGCAATGTATTCTTTTTCTTTGGCTTGATAGCTGTCGATGGTTTTGGTGGCTTTTCCTGTGCAAACAATCAAAAGTCCGGTTGCCAATGGGTCCAATGTTCCGGCATGGCCAACTTTTATTTTTTTAACGCCTAATGCATTTCTGATCAGCTTCCGTATTTTGTTGACCAAATCAAAGGATGTCCATTCGTACGGTTTATCAAACAATAAAACCTCCCCTTCTTTAAAATCGTACCCTCCGGGTTTTATATTTTCCACTTCCATTTTCAACATTTTTTATACGCAACAAATGCCTGGGGTAATGTCCACTGACAATTGCTATTTTTTGTTATGTTGTGTTTTACAATGAAAAGGCTATGGCAATTACACCTACCACGGCACAGTACAATGCAAAATAAATCAGTTTTCCTCTTTTTACCAGTTGAATCATGGCATTACATGCCAACAAACCCGACACAAACGCTCCTGTAAAACCCACCATTACAGGAAGGATTCCAATCGAAGTTGAACTTGAGTAGTCGTTTTTTAAAAGGCTCAACACGTTTTCGCCCAGAATTGGAATCAGTACCATTAAGAATGAAAACCGGGCAACGGCTTCTCTTTTGTTTCCCAGTAACAGACCTGTAGCAATGGTTGAGCCTGATCTGGAAATGCCAGGTAGTACGGCAATTGTTTGTGCAATTCCTATGATGAACGCATCTTTAAACGAAACGTCCTTGTCCTTTGCTCTAGCATAAAACGTAAAGGCCAGCAATGTAGCTGTTATGAGCAACATACATCCCACCAAAAGCATTATATTGTCGGTACCGAAAAGTGCTTCTACCTGGTCTTTGAAAAAAACACCTACAATCGCGATTGGAATCATACTCGCCGCGATTTTAAAAAGATATTGGGTTTCCTCATTCCATTTAAACGCAAACAAGCCCGCTATTAATTGGGCTATATCTTTTCTGAAAACAAAAATCGTACTTAATACGGTAGCTCCATGAACCACCACTGTAAAAGTTAGGTTGTCGGTGGCTTCAACACCCAACAGGTGTTTGCCAATTTCCAGATGACCACTGCTGCTAACAGGTAAAAATTCGGTTAATCCCTGCACTATGCCAAGGATTAATGCTTCTATCCAGTTCATTTTGTATTCTTGGTAAATAGGTAAGAGAAATGGCTATTCGTTTTTCTTAGGTTTTTTCATGATGGCATAAATTTCAAAAGCAAAACCTGCCAGCACCAACATGGGGGCTAAAGTAATCCTTTGAAAGCCATATATTTCTTCGTTGAAAACATTTGGGTCCTCGCTTCTACCTCCAATCATTAAAACAAAACCTAATATAACAATGGCGAAACCAATAGCCATTAAAACATAGTTTTCCCTAGATAGGGCAAACTCAAATTTTTTTTCCTGTTTGTTGCTTGACATAGTTGTAAGTTAAAAATATAATTGGTCAGTTTTTAATCGCAAATATTTATTTACCGCAAAATAGGTTGAAACCAACGAAAGAAGGATTCCCACAATGATAACCAAAATAAATAATATCCCGATTAATTCAATATTATCGAATCCGATAAAACCGCCTAATTCCTGGTGCAACAGATAAATGACTCCGGCCAACATGCCATTGGCGATAACCGCGCCTATAAAGCCATGAAAAACACTGATGCTCACAAACGGTTGTCTGATAAACCCTTTGGTTGCGCCAACCAGCTGCATGGTGTTAATCAGAAACCTTTTGGCGTAAACCGACAAACGGATGGTATTATTGATAAGTGCTATTGCTATTAGTAATAGCAATATACTGAACGTTAGTAATATCAAGCTTATTTTGTTTACATTTTCATTTACTTTCTGGATCAGGTTTTTTTGGTAAAAAACCTCTTTGACTTGTGAAAACGAACTGAAAATTTCCTCAACATTTTTAATACTGTCAGGATTGGCGTACTCTGCAAATAATTTAACCTCTATCGAAGAAAGGAGTGGGTTGTATCCCAGAAATTCCACAAAGTCTTCGCCCAATTGATCCTGGAGCTCTTTGGCTGCTCTTTCCTTGTCGATATACTCGGTGGATTTTACATAGGAGGAGGCATCCAGATATTTCTGAAGTCTTCGAACCTCTACTTCCCTGACGTTATCCTTTAATACAATGTTAAAACCAATGTTTTCCTTCACATATGTCGAGAGACGTTGTGCGTTCAACATCAGATATCCCACCGACCCCAATAAAAATAATACCAGTGCAATACTAATTACAGTGGTAAAATATGAGTTTCTAAGCTGTCGTTGTGTATGTTGGCTATCTTTCTTTTTCATCATAAAAATTGGGCGTAAAGATAAAAAAAAGAACCAATGCAAAGTAAGGTTTTCTCTTTTGTTTTGGCAATCTTTGTTTATAGCGAGTAATTTGAGTTGTGCGGACTGGGATATTATGTTTTTCCGCCTACTGATTCGCTGAAAAACTGAAGCAATTCGTGAGATTTTGAGCGCCATATATTGTAAGTATATGTGATAATTATCGGGTCTTTTTTCTAAAATCTATTGATCTATTATTATCTTGGCGCGCTAAATATAAAGTTGGCAGGATGAATAATAATGACGTTTTAAGAAGTTTAAGATATACTTTTGATATTGACGACGATAATATGATAAAGTTGTTTGCCTTGGCGAACGTTACCGTTAGCCGCGCTCAGGTAAGCGATTGGTTAAAGAAGGAAGAAGACGAATCGTTTACAACAATTGTGGATGAATTTTTTTCGGCGTTCTTAAATGGTTTTATTATTTTAAAAAGAGGAAAAAAAGATGGTGAAATACCGGTAAACGAAAAAAGGTTGAACAATAACTTAATCCTGCGAAAGCTTAAGATTGCCCTTCAGTTAAAGGATGCTGATATGATTGAAATTCTTTCCTTGTCGGATTTTAGAATAAGCAAGCATGAGTTAAGCGCTTTTTTTCGTAAACCCGGACAGAATCAGTATAGGGTTTGTAAGGATCAGATATTGAGGAAGTTTATGTTTGGCTTACAGAAAAAATTTAGGCCTAAAGTCGAATAACCAATATTTTTTAATTCTGTGTTGTCGTAAAAAAATGCGGAACATGGTTTTACAAGGTAGCTTTACAAGGCAGCCTGGCTATGAAAGTTGAGATAGAAAATTGTCAATTGGCATCCAGCAATTTAAGGCACTGCTTTGCTTTAGGTCTAATGGTATGCAATGAAAAATAGGATTAGATATAAAAGTTTAAAAGTTGCCCTGGTTATTGCTGGTTTTATTAGCATTTAGGACAACTTTTGTTAATATGGTTAGAATCTTTTTCCGATTGAAACACCGAAAGAATAGGAAGAGTAATGTTCTTTAAAGTCATAAGAGAAAATAGGGGTTAATTCCCATCCTTGTGCAATCTCAACTTCAAAATCGATACCTGCTTTTAACACCATAAACATTTCTGAATCTTCACCTTCAATAAATTCGGTTTCAATGCCTGGACCAGCAAAAATCCCCAACCTGTGCAATGGCTTGTAACGTGCAACAGCTGCTGTTACCAGAATATTATTTCGTAACAATTCATTATGTTGGTCGGTATGTATGTAATATTCATCCAGCTCAATATCGGCTAATACACCGAGGTCAAATTTTTTGGATAAGGTATAATAATATTCCGCTCCGATAGTCGGGATCCATTTCCCGGTGCTTTCCTGGTGAGTTTCGTGTTCGTAAAATGCTGCTTCAACATGGGTAAAACCGGCATAAAAGGCAACTTTATGTTTCCCGTGAACATTTTCGGGGCCGCTTTTACCGACGTGAATATTTTCACCCTCATGATGTTGGGCAACTAAATTGTTGCTTGAAACTAAAACCAGGCTAAGTGCAATTAAATTAATCAATCTCATTTTTATTTTTTTTATAGGGGCTTTATTTAACGGACGGCAAATGTAAGAGAAATCGCTTTTAAGTGTTATTGCACACCATATTTGTTAACAATAATTAGCACTCCACCTATGCCGACGGATCGGCTAATGGTTAAAAATTTATTCCCTGGTGTTTTAAGCTAATATTTAAGGTGCAGATATATAGTGAGATATGAAAATATGTAACTTATGCACATATTTTCAGATGTTACAATGTTCAATTTTTAACTAATGTTAATAAACATTACAAAAAGGTATGCTCTATAATGAATACCTGATAAATAGTTATCTTTGGCGGCCTAATCTGATTTAATTATGTGGGAGTTTTTGCAGCAAGGGTATTTTGCCCTATTCGTTATTATTTGTTTGGGCTATATTATTGGAAATGCCAAATTTAAGGGAATATCACTCGATATTTCAGCAATTATTTTTGTAGCTCTTGTGTTCGGACATTATGGCTTGGTCATGCCGCCCATTATCGAAAAAATAGGGTTAATACTTTTTGTGTATACTATAGGTATTCAGGCTGGGCCGGGTTTCTTCGATTCCTTTAAAAAACAAGGCAGAACCTTAGTGGCAATGGCTGCCGTTGTAATTATTTCCGCTTCGGCACTTACTTATTTAGCTATAGTTTTATTTGATATTGAAGTGGCAGTGGCCATTGGTCTTTTAACCGGTGCGCTTACAAGTACGCCAGGTTTGGCTGCGGCCATCGAAAGTACGGGCTCCACAGGTGTTTCCATTGGTTATGGTATCGCCTATCCTTTTGGGGTGATTGGTGTAATTTTGTTTGTTCGTCTGTACCCTAAATTTACAAGGGTTAATCTTCAAAAGGCAGAGGAAGATTACGAGAAATCATCCGAAGAAAGCTTTCCCGAAATATTTTATAGACATTTTAAGGTAGAAAACGATAACGTTGCCGGTAAATCGATCGGTGAGCTAAGGGTTAGGACGATGACGCAAGGTGTGATCTCCCGTGTTAAAACAAATGGGGAACCACACGTTCCTTCTTCCCAAACTATACTGCACCAGGGAGATATTATCAAGGTGGTTGGTACCGAAGAGGCTCTAAAAAAAGTGGAACTTTTGATTGGAAGCGAAACAAAAGAGGAAATTCCTTTGAAACAAGGCTACGAAATACAGTCGATACTTGTATCTAATGCCAACGTGGTTAACAAAACCATTAAGGAAATATATCAGTGGACGGCTACTTACCATGTTACGATCACCAGGGTACGACGTTCAGGTATTGATATAACACCAACCCCAAACCTACGCTTACAAATGGGCGATAAAATTAAAATATCGTGCAGCAAGGCGCATATGCAATTGGTAACCAAAATATTTGGAGGTAACAGTAAAAAGCTATCAGATACTAACTTTTTTCCCATTGCCGCAGGTATAGTGTTGGGATTCTTCCTGGGTAAATTCTCGCTCAATTTCGGCCATTCCTTTACTTTTTCGTTAGGGTTAACAGGGGGTGTGCTAACTGTAGCCATGATTTTAAGCCGGATTGGAAAAACAGGGCCGATCATTTGGTCCATGTCGGGGGGCGCTAACCAACTGCTGCGGACGCTTGGACTGATGTTTTTTTTAGCTGGCGTCGGAACAAAAGCGGGTGCTCATATTGTCGAAACGTTTAATCAATATGGCTTCACTTTGTTTTTAGTTGGGGGCGGACTTACACTTATCCCCATGATACTGGGGGCTGCGGTTGCGCAATGGGCATTTAAGGTTAATGTTCTTTCAATGTTGGGGGCATTAACCGGATCAATGACAAGTACGCCCGGGTTGGCGGCCGTGGATCCCATGACAGAAACCAATGCGCCATCCATAGCATATGCCACGGTTTATCCAGTAGCAATGGTGTTGTTGATTATTTGCGTTCAAATATTAGCCTCGTTGGGTTAAATGCTTTTTAATCTATTTGCTGCATCAATAATTTGTTCGTCGCTTAATGATAAATTAATTTGCAGGAATTTCTTTTTGCTTTTCTCGCGATAATAGAAACTGATGGGAACTGTAGCAATATCCTGCTCCCGAATCAATTTGTAGGCCATGTCCACATCGCTTTTGTCAATAGGCGTTTCAAAACTTATCAATTGAAAATAGGTTCCCTTGCTAGGGATGGCTTTGATCTTGGAGTCTTCTATGATAGACAGAAATAAATCCCTTTTCTTTTGGTAAAATGCTGCAAGTTGATTGAAACTACTTTGCTGATTAATATATTCTGCGATTGCCATTTGGTAAGGCAAATTAATGCCTTCCCCAACAATGTCAATTATTTTACGTAATTCATTGGTTAGTTTGGCCGAAGCCATGCAATATCCAATATGCCAATTGGGAATATTCAGCGTTTCGTTGAACGAGGATACAATAATGCTACGTTCCCTTAACAACGGGTAAAGTGCGATACTCTGGTGCATTTCACCGTCAAACACGATATGCTCGAACGATTCGTCAGCTATAACCACAATGTTGGTGCCGTTCAGGATTTTCTGAAGACGTATCATGTCCAATTCAGACATGGTTGAACCAGTAGGGAAGTGAGGTGAATTAATAATAATCATGCGGGTGGTGGTGGAAATTAATTTTTGTACCTCTTCCCATTCCACATGAAAATCGGGCGGACGTAAGGTAACGGTTACAGGACGTGCACCTGTCGTTTCAATGGCTTGCTCGTAGCTTCTGTGGGTGGGTTCAAACACCAGTACCTCATCTCCTTCTTTCAGAAAGGCCATAATGGCAGCAAAAATACTTTGTTTAACCCCGGAGGTAATGGTAACCTCCGTTTCCGGATCGTATCTGTGATCGTATAACTTGGAGGTCTTGGCTGAAATGGACGCTCTTAAGTCCATCAAACCAAACCTGGGCGAAGGATAGTTTGCATTAGGAAGAACTTTGTTAAGCAATATTTGCTCCAACTTTGAGTTGCATTTCACATACGAATGGCTTTCTGCTAAATTTAGCAACGACGTTTCCCGGGCATATTCAATAATAGCCTTTGGCGATGTCAGGTTATCTGTATTGTGTGTAATCATATTAATTATAGTTCTAGTACGTAGTTTGGTTATTTGTTTTAATCGTCAATCTTTCGAAAATACAAAAGTTAACGCTTTATTGTTATGGGTTTTACCATGGCTTAAAATAGTTTTTACGCACTAATTTTTAGTCAAAGGCAAAGCAATTTACAAAAGTTTTTTCTATAAATAATCCTTAAGGGATGGATTTACATTAATATTACGCCAAAGGCATGTTTTTTTCTACTATCGGAATAATTCCTTTAATACTTCAAGTGACTTTATGTTGGAAAAACCGGCAAGGTGCAGCTGGTAATACTCCAACATTTTCTCGATAAAATTTATTCTCTCATCCTGACTAATTCGAATGCGCTCAAGCTCATCAATTCCGGTTTTTTCCAGTAGGAGTAGAATAGCAGTTTCGGAGTGGTTCATATAATGCGGGTGTGCAGGTTCGGATTGCTGAAACAAGCCTTTTTTCAAATCAAAATATTTGCAGCCCTCAATATTCTGGAAATGTGGGTAAAAACCCAATGGGCGCGTTAATCGGAACAATAAAAAAAGATGAAAATTTTGGACCCCAAGCAAATGACTGTCGAGGATGGATATAGACTGATGCAAAAAATCAAATAAACTTTCTTCTCTTTTGTCCTCTTGTTTTAGCGCTTTGTTGAGCACTTCGGCAATAAAAAAAGCCAGGCTTCGCCTCACAGGTTCAAACGGTATTTGCGTAAATGGGGTGTTCACCTTAAAATCCTTGATTCGATGCACCGTTTTTTTATCGTTATGGTACACTTCAAGGTCTAACAGCGTAAGCGGTTGTAGGAAAACATTTTTTCCCTTGTTTTTTCGGCTCCTAACCTGATTGATCATATAGGACTGTAGACCGAATCTTTGGGTATAAATGTGGGAGATGATACTCGACTCGGCATATCGTGTGTAGTTTAAAACTATTCCTTTGGTTGACTCAATCATTTAGGCATATTTAATACAAAAATACCATTAATTTTTCCAAAAAATATATTACATCGCTAAATTCAGGTGGATATAGAAACCACTTACACCAAATTTATTGATTGAATAATTAAGTGAGACAACTTTGTCGTAGTAGGTAACTAAGTCTAATCCAATACCATAACTGTATAAAAAAGAGTTGCTTAATGTATTGGTAATGCCGGGATTACCTTTATGGGCATACCCTCCGTCGGCAAAAGCTTTTAGATACAGAGCGTAATGGAATTTCGAAAACTGATTAAGATCGATAAAATTGAGGTAAGCTGTTTTTGTCGGGATCAGTTCAAATGATATTTTCTGTTTGCTATAGGCAAAACTGGTGCCGTCGATAACGTTGTACTCATAACCGTTTAAAAACTCGTTGTATCCCAACTCGGAATTAACAATTAAAGGCTTGTTATCGGATGTGTTCATTATGCCTCCCATATTCCAACCGTAGTATAGTCGATTGGATATCATTCCGTAATGTTGGAATTTAAGGATAAAAGTAAGATTGGAGTAGCTGTTGGAGATAATACCCAGACCATTCTGCATTATGGTTCCTTCAACCATACTGCCTTTTATCGGGTAAGATTTATTGTCGCGTTTATCAAAATTATAGGTGTAAGCCAGGTTCAAATAGGTTAAGGATGTATTTCCGTGAGGTAAATAGTCGGGGTTGAGCGCTGCCAGCGTGTCTTTAATGTGAAAGGCATCATGGCCCAGAGTTAACCTATGGCGATGATAGAATTTATGGCGATAATTTAACATGAAACGTGACTTCCATTTTTGTTGCAGAATGGCATGGTTCGATTTAATATATACGGGCTCATTGTTTATAATATCATAGGATACTTGGTTGTTAACGTGATATCCCAGTGCCGAGCCCCAACTAATACGATTGTTATAATCGGCGGACTTATAATATAGAACAACCTCGTTCAAATAACCCAGCCTCAATTTCATTTTAAAGGTCTCATTCATGCCCCTGAAGTTAAGCCGCTTAAGGTAAAGGCCGTAATTTATCCTCGACCAGTCTCCGTTTTCCAAAAAGGAACTGAAATTTCGGCCGGCGTGTTCAAAAATGGGTAGAGCCCATAAATACCAGCGTTCGTCCACTTTTACTTCAAAGGCGATCTCGTTATTGGAGATCAGCCAATAGTCGATGTACACGAAATTAAACAGAGAGGTATTGTGAAGGTTCTGACGCGATCCGCCAACCAAATCGTATAATTTGGAGGTAGGTAACCGAGAGTTTTTTTTGAATAGCAGTTCGTTCAAGATTACTCTAGCTTTGGTTTTTTTATTGCCCGCCAAATATATTTTTGCAACCAGCAGGGTGTCTGCAGCCTTGGAAAGATCGATAGCTACCGTATTATTATTTGCATGTAGCTGGCTTGCGAAAAGGCAAAAAAAACAAAACAGTAAAATTTTAAACTTTTTATATATTAAGAAATATGTCAACTACACAGGTTATCTTTATACATTCAGATACCTTATCAAGGCATCATAGTTCTTCTTAATAATTTCATCAACAGTATTATGTTCTGAATATGAGGCTGTCACCGTATAATCATATCGGTCAAAAGCTCTAAGCACAGGGGTTATGTCTTCCCTGTTAAGTTTGATGGTAATTTTTAAGGTATCGCTTTTTTCGTCATGGTTCAGGTAGAAGCTTAATACTTTGGTATCAGAGTCTTCAATGATCCTGGCTATTTCGGAAATTGAATAATCATACGAGGGCACTTCTATTTCCACAATTCCACCTGGCGTATGAACCGCAATTAAATCGGCAAAATTCTTTAACAAATCGGTTTGCGTTATCAAACCCAAATATTCTTTTTGGTTGGTCAATACCGGAACCACTGTCAATTGCAGTCTCGAAGCCACTTCGATCACAGAGTAAATATGTTGATCGTAAGTTACGTATGGGGCGGTTAACGACAATTGATGGTTTCCCAACGGTTCTTCGGGTTTGTTCAGGTCAAAAATATCCGTATCGGTCACCAGGCCAAGCAACTGCTTGTTGTTGACAATGGGCAGGTGCGAGACCCTAAAAACCTCCATCCAGTTCAAGGCATCCAGGCCGGAATCTGAGGTTCGTAATGCGGGAACTATATCTGATATCAAATCTTTTGCTAACATACAACAGTTTCAAGAAATACTCTTAACTTTGTGTTCTATTTAAATTGTTTCCTGCTACCTTTTAGCTGGAGCCATTTTAAACGGAACGAAGGAGAGGCATTTGATTTCTCCTTTTTTTATAGTACTCAGGATAAATTTACTTGCATAATATGAAACAATCAAATGATTGATTGGTTTATTTATGACTTTTAGACTAACGTCCTGTGGATGATGACAAAATAGAATAGAATAAGATGACAAAATTAAGTGTAAATATTAACAAAATAGCCACTTTAAGAAACTCGAGAGGTGGTAATCAACCCAACGTGCTAAAAACTACCATTGATGTTCAGGAGTTTGGTGCAGAAGGTGTTACGGTTCATCCTAGACCGGACGAAAGACATATTCGGTACCAGGATGTGATTGATATTAAGCCTATTATTGTAACGGAATTTAATATTGAAGGCTATCCTTCAGCGAAATTTATCGACTTGGTGAAAAAGGTTAAGCCCAATCAGGTTACGTTAGTGCCCGATCCGCCGGAAGCACTTACTTCAAATGCAGGTTGGGACACTATAAAGAATCAATCTTTTTTGCAGGAGGTTATTGCTGAATTTAGTGAGGCCGGTATTCGTACTTCAATTTTTATTGATACCGATTTGGTTAATATTGCTAATGCCCCCAAAACCAATGCCGACAGGGTAGAGCTGTACACAGAGCCTTATGCCGCTATGTACGCTAAAGACAGGGAAGCAGCAGTAGCCCCCTTTGTTGCAGCTGCTGAAATGGCCAGAAAAGGAGGGCTGAAAATCAATGCGGGTCATGATCTGAGCTTGGAGAACCTGAAGTTCTTCTCTGAGAAAATACCTTTTTTGGCGGAGGTATCAATTGGTCATGCATTAATCTGTGATGCACTGTATATGGGTCTCGAGAAAACGATACAGCTATACAAACAGCAGTTGCGTAGGCTGTAGTGAATTTCTGAAACAGAAAATATTCAGGAACGGTTGTTTGTTTGCATAGTGCAAGTGAAGAACCGTTTTTTTAATGATACGATTATGGAACTATTCTTTCGGGAACTGGGACAGGGAAATACAAACCTGGTTATAATTCACGGACTTTACGGGTCTTCCGACAATTGGTTGAGCATAGCAAGGTTGTTGGAGGATAAGTTCAGGATATTTATTATCGATCAACGAAATCACGGGCAATCGCCCCATTGCGATGATATGAGCTATTCGCTGATGGCGGATGACATCAAGCGTTTTATGCAACAGCAAAAGCTGGACAAAACTATAATTATGGGACACTCCATGGGTGGAAAAACCGCTATGGCTTTTGCCTTGCAGTACCCGGATTTGGTAGAGAAACTGGTGATTCTGGACATTGCACCAAAATCGTATGGTAGTTTCAGCAACTATGCGAAAATTACTAATGATCACAGATCTATTGTTGATGCCTTGCTCTCGATTAATCCATCGGAATATACATCGCGAAGTTCGATCGACAAAGCTTTGAAGGACAAAATTCCAAACCAAATGGTACGTTCGTTTTTGCTAAAAAATATCGGGAGAGACCCGAATAAACAATTGAAATGGAAATTGAATATTCAAGCTATCTCCAATAACCTGGTTAAAATAATGGATGGCGTTGCCGAATTTGAAGCAGCCAAAGCGTTTCCTGAAGAGAAGGCAGTCGTATTAATTCGGGGTGCTAATTCAACGTACGTGCTGGATGAGGACATGCAGCAGGTACGCAAATATTTCCCCTCGGCACAATTGGCCGATATTCCTAATGCTGGTCATTGGCTTCATGCAGAACAAACCGAGTTGTTTATAAAAACAGTAAGGTATTTTTTGGATGTTTAAATCCTGATAAGATAACCCTTTATTGTTGCCTGTTAATTGGTAAAAAAATAATATATTATCAATTTTACGTATGTACCTTAGCACCAATATTCTGCCATTTTTTGGCAAAATATCGGGGATAAGGTACCAAAATGTTCTAGATAAATAGATTTAAATTGGACTGCTCAGCTTCTTCAAGGTAATTGGCGACTCCACCAATATTAACACCTTCAATCAGCTCTTCTTGTTGAACACCCATGATGTCCATGCTCATTTGACAGGCAATCATGTTAATGCCACTTTTTTTGGCCTGATGAATCATGGTTTCCAGTGCATCCACGTTTTTGTCCTTCATGCGAAGTTTCATCATACGACGACCCATACCACCCATGTTCATATTCGATAGTTTCAGCTTTCCGGCATGCCCGGGCATCATCTTGTCAAACATGTTGCCCATCATATCCTTTTTGACCTTGGGTCGATTAATATCTTTTATAACGTTAAGTCCCCAAAAAGTAAAGAACATGGTTACTTGCTTGCCCATGCTGGCAGCTCCGTTGGCGATAACAAAGGAAGCCAATGCGCGATCCATGTCGTCACTGAACACCACCATGGTTTTGTGGTCGGTTCCTGCTTTTGGCAGCGTGCTGTTTTCGGAATCTTTTTTAAATTTTTCGATGATGGCAGTAATTTCCCCTGCATTGTTTTCCCTTTTCACCAAGCGGTGTCCGGTTACCTTGCACCACGAAGCAACATCATTGTAAAATCCAGGGTCAGTAGCCTTTACCTCCAGCCTGTCTCCATATTCAATGGAATCAATACTTTCTTTAAGTTTTAGCACAGGGCCGGGACATTGCAAGCCACAGGCATCAACGGCCATCGACTTGACCTCGATCTTCGGCATTTCTGCTTTTACATCTTCAGCTTGGATTTGGTCATGGGTAAAAAAGATAGCATTCGATTGTTCAGCCATGGCTTGTTTATATACTTTTAAACCTCCCGAAAGATTGAAGACTTCCGCAAACCCACTTTGCTTTAAAATTCTGGCGGCTACGTATCCGCGTAACCCCACCCCGCAATAAATCATTATTTTTTTGTCATGAGGAATACGGTCCAGATTCTCGCGGATTTTATCTAATTCGATGTTTACCGAGTCTTCAATGGCATCAATGGCATATTCTTCGGGAGTACGAACGTCTAAAACAAAAACATCCTTTTTAATTCTTTTGTGAAAATTAAAAGGCGAAAGTGGCTTAAATAAACCTTTTATTATATTTTCTGCGTTGTAACCGGCTTGGTTTACCGGGTCTTTAGCCGAACTAAAAGGGGGAGCGTAGGCATGCTCTATTTCCTGTAAATCGTATATGGTTCCGTTGTTCTTAATAACGGTTGCCAGTAAATCAAGTCGTTTATCCACGCCTTTGTATCCGATTACTTGACCGCCGTATAGTTTACCCGATTCCGGATCAAAACTAATTTTAAGCATCATCTGCATAGATCCGGGATAATAACCGGCATGAGAACCTGCATGAACAATGGTGCAATCGTGTTTAATGCCCTGGGCTTTAAGTCCTCGATGTGTCATCCCGGTTATTCCGGCTGTCATGTCAAAAACCTTGGCAATGGCAGTTCCTATTGAACCCTTGTATTTTCTATTGTGTCCGTAAACCATATTGTCGGCCAGGATTCTGCCCTGACGGTTTGCCGGGCCTGCTAAAAACGCGATGGTAGGTTTGCCCGTAATCGGATGAGGGAATTCAATGCTATCTCCAACTGCATAGATATCCTTAACTGAAGTTTGTAAATATTCATCTACCCATACTCCACCTGTTTCGCCAATTTTTAATCCGGCCTCTTTGGCCAAAGTTGTATCTGGTTTAACACCGATAGACAGGATAATAAAATCGGCCTGAATAATCCGCCCGCTGGAAAGAGCTACCTGAATGATATCGCCAACCTGTTTAAACTCAGTAACGGCATCCTTTAAAAACAGACCAACCTTTTTATCTTTGAAATGGTGATGCAAGGGAGCTGCAATTTCACTGTCCATCATGTTCATAACCTGCGGGGACGCTTCAACCACAGAAACGTTTACACCACGATGATGCAGGTTTTCTGCCATTTCGAGTCCAATAAAGCCTGCTCCTACCACAACTGCAGTGCGAGGTGTTGAATCATCAACAAAAGCTTTTATTTTGTCCGTATCCAGAACATTGCGTAAGGTAAAAATATTGGGTAAGTCAATTCCTGGGATAGGTGGTTTTACCGGGGAAGCTCCAGGTGATAAAACCAGTTTGTCATAGCTTTCGGTATAACTATCGCCTGTTTTTACCGATGTAATGGTGACTTGTTTTTTATCTGGGTTAATGGAGGTAACCAAGGAATACACCCTGATATCAATGTTGAAACGTGTACCAAATGATTCAGGCGTTTGTACCAACAGTTTTTCCCGTTCTTTGATTACGCCACCAATATAGTAAGGCAAGCCGCAATTGGCATATGAAATATGTGGGCCTTTTTCAAACATGATTATTTCGGCTTTTTCATCCACTCTTCTTAATCGGGCTGCCGTGGTAGCCCCGCCGGCAACACCTCCTACAATTACGTATTTCATTTTATAATTATCTATCTTTTATATTCATTATCAGTGTAATATATAATGCGTGCAGGGTTTATGTCTACATTTATTTTTCAAGGATACAAATATATGCATATTGCAATATCTACAAATATGGATATGTATGTTATTGAACATGTTTTAATGCAGGTAATACTTTATTGTTTTAATTGGGATTCCTTTCATATTTCGCTTATTTTGCAAGTATGGAATTAATAGACATAAAAGGGGTGGGGCCTGTGTTGTTTCAGGCAAGCAAAAGGGCAAAGAGACTGTCTATTAAGCTAAAGCCATTCGAGCCTGTCAAGGTTGTTGTACCTGTAGATATGCATCCCCGGGAGGCCCTTAAGTTTGTCGAAAGCAATAAGCAATGGATTTTGCAGAACATGGCCAAGGTGAAGGAAAGAGAAAACGATCTGACCATATTTGATGAAAAAACAGATTTCAGAACCCGATCATTCGCATTGCGTATCAAAAAATCCCCGCTTTCGCAGATGAGAATGCAGTTAAGAGATGGTATCTTATCGGTGGAATATCCCGGCCATATGGATGTTAAATCAGCTAATGTTCAGGACAATATCCGATATGCAATAGAAGAAGCTTTGCGATTATCGGCCAAAAACTATTTACCCAAGCGCCTGCATCAATTGGCCCAACAGCATGGGTTTTCGTACAACAGGGTATTTATCAAGAATTTAAAAACACGTTGGGGAAGTTGCTCTCATGTAAACAACATCAACCTTAACCTTCATTTAATGCGCTTGCCGGACCATTTAATCGACAGTGTTTTATTGCACGAACTATGTCACACCGTTGAAAAAAACCATGGAAAGGGCTTTTGGGCATTAATGGATAAGGTAACCAATGGACAGGCAAAAATGCTCGACAAAAAAATGAAGGATTACCGTACAGTAATTTATTAATATGAACTGGGATCAATTATTATCGACAAAGCGCACCGGACAGGAAGAACGCGTGTATACCGTACAGCACCAACGAACTCAATTCCAACGCGATTATGACCGTCTGGTTTTTTCATCACCCTTTAGGAGACTGCAGGATAAAACCCAGGTTTTTCCCTTACCAGGAAGCGTCTTTGTGCACAACCGATTAACGCACAGTTTGGAGGTAGCCAGTGTTGGACGTTCGTTGGGACATAATATCGCAGCGTTTTTGTTGGAGAATAAAGGGCTCAAAAACACCCTAATAAACGAAATTGGAAGTGTTGTGGCTACTGCTTGCTTAGCGCATGATATGGGTAATCCGCCTTTTGGTCATTCGGGAGAGTCTGCACTTTCGCAATACTTTGTAAAAGGAGACGGGCGAAAACTGAAGGATGGATATGTAATTAGTGATGCCGAGTGGAATGACCTGATTGAATTCGAAGGAAACGCCAATGCATTTCGTCTTCTTACCCATCAATTTAAAGGAAGAAGAAAAGGTGGATTTGGACTAACATATTCATCGGTGGCTTCTATTTTAAAATACCCCTATGCCTCAGGCCTTGAATCTAAAAAGAAGTATGGTTTTTTCCAGTCAGAGAAGGAAATGTTTGAGCGGGTAGTAAAAGAGCTTGGATTAATTGAGACTGAACCGGGGGTATATTGTCGTCACCCTCTGGTTTACCTGGTCGAAGCGGCCGACGATATATGTTACCAAGTAATGGATGTGGAAGATGCCCATAAGCTTCGGATTTTAGACACCGTAAAAACCAAGGAAATATTATTGGCTTTTTTGGCAGAAGATGAGGATAAAGCTACAAGAGATAGAATTGAAGAGGTAAGCACAGAGGTGACCGATACCAACGAACAGATTTCTTTTATCCGGGCTTCGGTTATCGGCAAACTGGTAGGTTGTTGTACGCAGATATTCAAGGCTAATTATGATCGCATCATGTCGGGGAATTTTTCTGGTAGTTTGATCGATCATTTGGAGGGCAAAACAAAACAAGCCGCAGAGAATTGCTCCGAGATATCCTTTAATGATATTTACAGGCATCAATCAGTGGTTGAAATAGAACTGTCAGGTTTTAAAATATTAGGATCATTGTTGCACGAATTTTCCAAGGCCGTGCTAAACCCCCAAGATAAATATTCGAAGATGCTATTACCGTTTATACCTAATCAGTATTCTGTTGGATTAGAAGCAAGCCCCTATCAAAAACTGCAATCGGTACTGGATTACATTAGCGGCATGACCGATGTTTACGCGCTCGATTTGTACCGGAAAATTAATGGAATTGGCCTGGCGGATAAGAGGTTTTAGCAATTAGCCCTTAGCTGCAAGCTAAAAGCCAATCGCTAATCTCTAATTCCCTAATTCAAAAAAACTAATTCCAACTCTTCCTTGGCTTCCTCTTTTTGACGTACCGAATATTTTCCCGAATTAACAAACGAATATCCTTTATCCAGCCCGGCTTCCATCAATGTTTTTTCTATTTCGTAAGCGGCATCTAAATCTAAATCCTTGTTAAAATATAAGTATAGCATTTTTTCGTCCTCATCGTTAAATTTAACTAAAACTGAATTGTTCTCCACAAAAACAAGATCGTCGTAACTATAGGATACGGGCAGTCCGACTGACTCTAAAATTTCCATCACATATCCCAATGGTCTGTAATTTAAACTCATGGCATTGAATTTTAAATGAATAATCTATTAATTGTAAATTAATCTCGCGTTAAAAAATATCATACTACAACCAACTTAATCAGGTTGACTGTATTTTCCAGTTCGTCATGTTCTTCTGCCAATTGGCATTTAAACATCATCATGCTGTATGCCTCCTCAAAGTCGGCTTCGGAAAAAGTCAGTTCTTTTTCTGTTAAAAACTGGTTAAGACCGTCCAGGCCTTTTACCTTGTACATCTCTTTTCTAAAGTGAGTATCATCCTTAACCCGTTCAATAAATTTTTTTGCATTTTGAATCGACATATTACCTCCTTTTCATTTCATCCTACATAATTGTAACATTTTTACCGGCCTTATTACTATTTTGTATGCAGCTTTATGGGCTAAAACCTTTATTTGGCAAAGGTTTCCAATAATAATGCACAGACCTGTTTTAATTAAAACAAGATCTATTCCGCAATCTTAAGCTTGCCAAAAAGTTTTATTGAAAGGAGCAATGACCAAATCATTATTTATACAATATAGGAGTGTAGTGCAAAACTGGTTTGGTTTGTAGCTTGTCCGGGGTAGCGCTAAACTTCACCGGATTCTTTTTTTTCGGAAAAATAAGACAGAAAATAATGTAATATTTATCAGTCTGATATATAGCTAGTTTGAAGTTTGCATAAATTTAATGTAGAATAGCCTGTTTTTTTAATTTTTATTTGTCGATATCCAACTTTAAATGATACATTTGTAATATTGGTTTATTATTTACAATTTATTATGAAAGAAGGAACAGTAAAATTTTTCAATGAGTCCAAAGGTTTTGGATTTATTAAAGACAACGAATCTAACAACGAGTATTTCGTTCACGTAACCGGTCTTATTGATGATATCAAGGAAGACGACGAAGTAACCTTCGAGCTTAAAGAAGGTAAAAAAGGATTAAATGCGGTAAACGTTAAATTGGCTTAACGATATAGAAAATATAGAGTTGATATTTCAATGTAATTACGCACTATCCAAGCCTTGCTATTTTAGCAGGGCTTTTTTCGTTACATAACTTTCCTGAAAATAAGTTCGATTCCTTAAATCACAATTACAGGCACATTCATCTTGTAAATTTCTCCATTTATCAAAGTAGGTATTGATTTGCTCTTGTTTCGGTATTAACTTCTTACATGCAAAAACATGTAAATAAATGCGGTATGAGAAAATGTGCAATTGTTTTTATTTTGATGCTGTGTCCGTTGTGGCTGATAGCACAAGATTTGGAAGATTATCTATCCAAGTATACTTCCCAAAACGGCGAAATGTACCTGCAACCATTTGCCGATGCCTTTTCTGCTGATTTAAACAGCGGATTGTTTCATAATGCCAAGATAAAAAAGATGGGCTTTCAGCTTTATATGGGAGTTGTAGGTCAAGTAGCTGTCATTCCGGGCCGTGCCAAAACATTTACCGCCCATATTGATGACCCTGCCTTCGGAGGCCCTAGGGATGTACCCAATGCCCCTACGGTTTTTGGACCCACCGAGGGCGTTTTGGTTGAAAATAGCGAGAATGGACTTAGCCAGTATCTACCTGCAGGACTGGATGTTAGTTATTTTCCTCTTGCCATGCCCCAATTAACCATTGGCTCCTTATACGGAACAGATTTTACGCTTAGGTTGATTTCTACTAACGTTGAGGATTTTGGTGATGTTGAATTGTTGGGTTGGGGTTTGCGCCATAGTATCGACCAGTATATTCCAAAGTTACCGTTGAGTATGGCAGTTGGGTATTACCGTCAGAACTTTAACATTGGAGAATATATAGATGCCAGCTCCAATGTTATCAATGTACAAGCAAGTTTTGCAGTTCCCCTAGTTACCTTTTATGGCGGGTTGGCCTACGAAAGTGGTAAAATTGACGTGGAATATACCTTCGAAGGTTCCAGCAATTCAAATGAAGCCCCACAAAAAGGCGATAAAGTTAAGTTTGAGATGGACGCAGATAATACCATAAGGATGACCCTGGGACTTAGCCTTAACCTTGGCCCATTAAAACTGCACGGCGATTATAATGTGGCTAAGCAAAACACCTTTGCCATTGGTGTAGGGATAGGAATTAATCAAAAGTAAAACCTCAATAAAACTAAATTAAAATGAAAAAATTAGCAATTATTATATGCGGTGTGTTACTTTTGAATGCATGTGAAGAAAAAGACATCAGATTGTATCCTTCTTTTGAGGAAAGTTCGGTTTTTACGATTAACGAACAGGGATATTTTGAGGAAGAAGAGTCTATTTCATATTTCAATATTCTTGATGCTATAAGCGACTTGGAAATTGAAGATGGTGAAATTGAAGATGTAACCACCGAAGGTATTTGGATTGTTATAACAAAACTGTCTGGCAATACGGCCGAATCAGTTACTGTGGATTTAAGTGTGGGAACGGAAAATTCCGGATCGCAAAACTTACTGAAAAACCTTACCATTCCAATACCCAACCAAACCACCAAAGTTTTTCTTTCTTCAGATTTAATCAAAGCAGGTGTCAACCTTCTGAATAGCTTGTTTTATAATGTTATTGTTGGAGGAAGTTCAGTTGATGATATTGAGTTCGAATTATCTGGAACCACAAATCCTGCCAATAGCACGGTTAACATTATGCTTGAAGTGTTTGTAAAAGAAGGCGTAGTGGTTAAACAAACCATTGAAGGGATATAGATTGGTATGATTACAGCGCATAATAACCCCCGGCTTTCTTGTCGGGGTTTTTTATAGTTTATAATGCTCATCACATAACTCTTTATAAATAATCCGGGTTAAACCATAAATTTGGTGCTGCTCTGTGAGTACGGCCGACTGTAACATTAACCTTAATTAACCTTGAAACTTTTATTATTAACCAAATGTTAACCCATTTTACGCATTGTATTATATTATTTAGCACATTCAATAAAAAGCACAATAGAGTCTTTTAAAACGTATAAGTCATGCAAAATCTAAAATTAGCACTTTTTATAGGGGTTATGATGTTAATTGCCAATAACATACAGGCACAGGGGATCGAGTTTTTCCACGGTACATTTGCCGAGGCAAAAGCCAAAGCGCAGAAAGAAGGCAAACAGTTATTTATCGATTTTCATACTTCCTGGTGCGGTCCATGCAAAGTAATGGCCAAGAAATATTTTACTTTGGAGAGTGTTGGTAAGGTATACAACACAAAATACATCTGCCTGAAAATTGATGCGGAAAAAGGCGAAGGTCCCGAAGTAGCAAAACAATATGGTGTAAAGGTATATCCTACCTTGGTTTTTGCCGATGCGAACGGTAAACAATTAAGTCTGGTCAAGGGGATGCAAAACGAACAGCAGCTCATCGAATTGGCTAAATAAATGATTCAGAGTACTACGCCAGGTCGTGCCCCTAATGTGGACAAGATTATGAATTTTATCAGGTTTGCCGTATTTCTGCAACCATCATTCACCCTAATTTAGTTTTTGGTTGTCTTATATTAAAATGCATCGTGTAGTGAGGATTATAATCTTTTAAATACTAAACAAAGACTACATCAAATAAAATTTAAAAAATGAGCATTAAATCAGTAATAATTGCCTTTTTAGTAGTGACGTTGTTTCAAGGATTGGCAGTAGGTCAAATTTTGGAACCTGCTAAATGGACGGTTGAACTATCAAAGAAAGATGTGAAGGTGGGTGATAAGGTTGAGGTCGTTTTTAAGGCCACTATTGATAATACCTGGTATGTATATTCAAATGATTTCGACCCGGATCTTGGGCCGATTTTAATTTCTTTTGAGTTTCAGGAAAATCCATCTTATCAGAGAGAGGGAAAGGTAAGGCCAATTAATGCCCATAAAAAATACGACGATATTTGGGAGGGGGACATCAGCTATTTCAAAAATACAGCTGAGATGCGTCAGACTATTCTCATAAAAAAACTGCCTTTGAAGGTAACAGGAGAATTTGAGTTTCAGACCTGTTCGGAGGAAACAGGAATGTGTGTGATGGGAGATGACGAGTTTGATTTATCTATACAATAATAAAACACTTAATCAATAATTGCAGAAACCCGGACTTGTCCATAAGATTATTCGGGTTAAGAGAGCTGCGTAAACAATTAATGTAATGAAAAGCAAAATAACAGTTATTGCCTTAGCGCTGATGATGATCGTCCAGGGGATTGCCTTTGCACAGATTCAGGAACCGGCAAAATGGACAGTGGAATTATCGAAGAAAGATGCTAAAGTAGGTGATAAAATTGATATTGTTTTTAAGGCCGAGATAGAGAAAACATGGCATACCTATTCAAATGATTTTGATCCTGAGTTAGGGCCTATCTTGATTTCTTTTGAGTTTGAAGAAAACGCGTCGTACGAAAGAGTAGGTGACGTGAAACCCATCAACGCAGAAAAGCATTACGATGAGATTTGGGAAGGAGATGTAAGTTATTTCGAGAATACCGCTGAAATGCGGCAGACCATCATCGTGAAAGAACTACCCCTAAAAGTGGCTGGTACTTTTGAGTTCCAAAGCTGTTCCGATGAAACCGGAATGTGTGTGATGGGTGATGATGAGTTTGAATTAAATATTGGGGGAGCAGCATCAGCAGTTGCAGAGGATCAAAAAGAACAAAAGAAGGCTGTGGTATCAGCTGAAAAAACTGAACTGGAAAAGTCAAAAGAGAAAGATTCTTTATTGACGCTATTTATTCTTAGTTTCCTAAGTGGATTAGCAGCTATTTTTACACCTTGCGTGTTTCCAATGATCCCAATGACCGTTAGTTTCTTCATGCATAGTGATGAAAACAAAGCTAAGGCAAAATTTAATGCTTTCTTTTATGGATTCTCAATAATTGCCATTTATACGGTTATTGGAACTGTTGTGGCTATTACGTTAGGAGCTAACTTTGCTAACTTTTTAAGTACACACTGGCTACCTAATATATTGTTCTTTCTGATCTTTATGATTTTTGCCGCCTCGTTCTTTGGGATGTTTGAAATAACCATGCCTAACTGGATTGTGAACAAGAGTGTTGCCAACGAAGATAAAGGTGGATTAGGCGGTGCGTTTTTTATGGCATTTACCTTGGTGTTGGTATCGTTCTCATGTACAGGCCCAATTGTAGGCGCTATTTTGGTCGCCTCAGCAGGCGGCCAGGTATTGATGCCTATTGTTGGTATGTTAGGTTTCTCCATTGCGTTCGCATTGCCATTTACTTTATTCGCCATTTTCCCATCATGGTTAAGTAATATGCCTAAATCAGGCGGCTGGTTAAATTCGGTTAAAGTGGTGTTAGGTTTTATTGAGGTAGCTTTAGGATTAAAATTCCTTAGTATTGCGGACCAAACTTATCACTGGGGTATTTTAGATAGAGAAGTGTATTTGGCCATTTGGATTGTGGTATTTATCCTATTAGGCTTTTATCTATTGGGTAAGCTCAAGTTTTCGCATGATAGTGATTTGCCGTATATCAGCGTTCCTCGATTAGCTCTGGCCATGGTGAGTTTTTCCTTTGTGGTTTATATGATACCGGGAATGTTCGGAGCTCCGTTAAAAGCGCTTTCCGGTTATATTCCGCCACAAGCAACACACGATTTCGACTTAAACCAGATTATTCGTGATAATGCAGGCGCTGGAGGACATGTTTCTGCGGAACCACATACAGCCAAATATTCCGATTTCTTGCACCTGCCACATGGACTAAAAGGATATTTCGATTACGAGGAAGGTATGGCCGCTGCTAAAAAACAGAATAAACCTGTATTTTTAGATTTTACTGGGCATGGCTGCGTTAACTGTCGCGAAATGGAAGCGAACGTTTGGTCCGACCCTGCTGTATTACAGCGTCTGAAAGCAGATTATGTGATTATTGCATTGTATGTTGACGACAAAACTAAATTACCGGAGGATCAGTGGTACACTTCCGAGTATGATGGTAAAGTAAAAAAGACATTAGGAAAGCAAAATGCAGATTTCCAAATTACGAGGTACGAGGTCAATGCGCAACCATATTATTGCCTTTTAGACCATGAAGGAAATTTATTAGTTGATCCCAAAGCCTACGATTTAGATGTAAATGCTTTTGTAAATTTTTTGGATAAAGGAAAAGAAAACTTCAATAAATAATAATTTTTTGCAGGACAAGCTGAAACCTCTTGTCCTGCTTGCTATAATTTATAATATACCGAATTGGTTTGAAAATATTGGATTGATCTATCACCCATTTTTCAATCACACGTGTCTTTAAATTGAACCGTTTGTAAATTGTGACAAACATGGTACAAATGGTAATACGCCGATAAACAATTAAGGGTATTAAAAAGTTAACCCGGAATTGGGGTTTGCCCTGGTGCGAATCGGTTTGCATCCTGTATAAATATATAGGCAATGGGTCTCTTATCTAATTGTCTTATAAATTAAGGAATTATTAAAATTTAAAAAATGAGAAAAGTAACTTTACTATGTTTGGTGGCTTTGCTGCAAAGCGTTAACGTTTCAGTTAAAGCACAAAACACCACGACTGTTCCGCTCGATTCAAGAGTTAAATACGGTAAACTTTCTAATGGGATGACCTATTACATTATGCATAATGAGGAGCCTAAAGAAAGAGCCAGTTTATATTTTGTCCAAAATGTAGGGGCTATTCTCGAAGAGGATTCACAAGACGGATTAGCCCACTTCTTAGAGCATATGGCATTCAACGGTCTGGAACATTTCCCGGGTAAGAACATGCTGAATTATCTTGAAGCCAACGGGATCAAGTTCGGACGCGATATTAATGCATACACTGCACAGGATGAAACTGTTTATAACCTGAGTAATATCCCTTCTACCAATGAAAACCTGTTGGATTCGGCTTTGTTGGTACTTCACGATTGGTCCGGAGGATTGTTATTGGAAGCAGAAGAAATTGAAGCCGAGCGTGGCGTAATTCACGAGGAATGGAGAACGCGGCGTAATTCCCGTTTTAGATTAATGAAGCAAAGTTCTCCTTACATGTACAACCATTCGCAATATGCCAAGCGCGATGTGATTGGCTCGTTGGATATTATCGATAACTTTAAACATCAGGAATTAAAAGATTATTACGACAAGTGGTACCGTCCCGATTTGCAGGCTGTGGTAGTGGTTGGAGATGTGGATGCCGATAAGGTTGAGCAGAAAGTGAAGGATCTTTTCTCAAAGATTCCTGCCAAAAAAAATGCTGCTGAACGTAAATACTATCCTATAGAAGATTCTAAGGAGTTAGGTTTTGTTGTTGCTAAAGACAAGGAAGCGCAAGGTGTAAATATGTACTGGATCTTCCGTAAAGACCCTGTTACCGTCAAAGATGAGTCGCATATGCGAAAGGAATTAGCCCATAGTATGTTTAACTCTATGCTTAATAACCGTATGGGTGAGTTAACACGTAAGCCCGATTGCCCGGCATTAAGTATGAGTGTCGGTAATTTCTCTTTGGCGCGAACAAAGGAAGCTTCGTACATAGGTATTAGCCCTAAAGAGAACAAGGAAAAAGAAGCGTTTGCCCTTGTGATGACAGAATTGGAAAGGGCACGGAGGTTCGGTTTTAACGAATCCGAGCTGGAGCGTGTAAAAACCCAATTATTGCGCAGTTACGAGTCGTATAAGGATGAATACGAAAAAGTGGACAATGAGACCTGGGCAAAGCAATTGGGAGATTATTTCCTTGAAGCGGCTCCGTTTCCATCATTGGATTGGGAAATGGGTTTTGCTCAAAAAACAATTCCAGCTATTACATTAAAGGAGGTATACGCAACGTTTGCCGATTTTCAGAATATGAATAACAGTGTAATTTCTATTTCTGGTCCTGACAAGGAATCTATTGTGTATCCTACCAAAGAAGAATTGTTGTCGGAACTGAAGACGGTGATGCAATCGGAGTTAACTGCTTACGAGGACGATGCAGACTCAAGCCCTCTGGTTGCAGAAGAATTAGAGGAGAAAAACATAGTTAGTGAGTCGGTAATTTCAGGTACGGATGCCAAACAAACCAAACAATATACGCTTGAAAACGGTGCGAAGGTGGTTATTTTACCTACTGCGCTAAGTAAAGACGAGATACTTTTTAGCGCTTATAGCTTTGGTGGAATGTCGGTATTAGGGAAAGATCAATTGGAGTCTGCAAACATTGCGACTGGTGTGGCAAGTATGTCAGGGGTAGGCGAATTCGATGCTGTCCGGTTAAAAAAGAAGTTGACAGGTAAGGTGGCGGGTGTTAAAGCCTCAATTGGAACCAACACTGAAGGTTTCAGTGGTTCGGCTTCTCCAAAGGATTTTGAGACTATGTTGCAACTGTTATACTTAAAGTTCGAGAAGCCTCGTTTCGAAAAAGAATCATTTGAAACAATGGTAGGTTCGATGAAGAATCAATTGGCGTATATAAAAACAGACAATAGCAAAGCTTTTAAAGATACCATTGGTGTGATTGCGAGCAATTACCATCCTCGTCATATTTTATTTGGCGAAGAGTTTGTAAACAATGTGGATTATGACAAAGCTGTTGCCGTTTATAAAGACCGTTTTCAGGATGCCAGCGACTTTACCTTCATCTTTGTAGGTAATATCGACCTGGACAAAGATTTGGCACTGATAAAAAAATATATAGGTAACCTTTCCTCCACAAATCGCACCGAAAACTGGGTAGACCATAACGTAAAACCGGCGAAAGGAGCCACTTTTAGGGAGGTAAAAAGGGAAATGGAGGTGCCCAAGGCAACCGTTTATTTTTCTATGTATAATGATGTGAAGTATAACTTTAACACAAGAACTTACGTAAGAGTAATTGCCGAGTTGTTGAGCAAGAGATACCTGGAAACAATTCGAGAGGAAGAAGGAGGAAGTTACGGTGTCAGTGTTCGTCCATCCATTTCAAAGCGAAACTACGAGCACGCCACCATCACTATGAATTTCGATTGTGATCCGGAAAAGCGTGAAAAGTTGACCAGGATAATGAAGGATGAGATCACTAATATGGTTAAAAACGGTATTAAAATAGACGACTTAAACGAGATTAAAAAGAACTATATAAAAAGTCGCGAAGAGTCGGTGGAACAAAATAGTTTCTGGTTAAGTGTTATTCAGGGTTCATTAATGAACGAAGAGCCAATAACCGACACGGAAGGATTTAACAAGATGGTAAACGATATTACAGCTAAACGTGTTCAAAAGTTCGCTAAAAAGCTGTTTAAGGGATATGATTCTGTTGAAGCGGCAATGCTGCCCGTTTCAGCGAACTAATGCCTGGTTAGAATATTGATGAAGGTTTACCTTTATTAATTGTGTATTTATTAATTTGACAAAAAAATCCCCGGCAAACGTGTCGGGGATTTTTTTATTGGAACAGGAACGGTCTGTATAAGCATGCTTTAACCCGGATTAGGTAGTAGAGATTCGTAATGAGTAATCCAATAGTACAAAACAAGGAGTTGCTGAAACGAAACATGGCAGAGCTCCGGTATATTGAAACAACTCAGTGAAACGGCTTGTTTTGAATTGGGAGCCCTCAATCTTTGACTAAGGCTGTTAGGTTTAATAATTGCACTGCCCTGTTTGCACATAAACAAAAAAAATGGCTGCTAACTTTAAAATGCACAACTATAACTTTGAATTTGGTATTTATTTTCTTTTTTATTTGATACATGGAGGATTAGATGCCCAATAACGCTTTAGTTCAATATAATATCACAATTCAATAATATATTGTTATGGATGCTTAACAGGTTTTTTCTTAATTTGCAGGTTCTAAACAAAAAACCATTATGAACGCAAAATTGTATCCTATCAAGTTTACACCAATACTTAAAGATAAAATTTGGGGTGGCGGTAAGCTAAAATCTGTATTAAATAAAAAAAGCGAGCTGGACAACCTGGGCGAATCTTGGGAACTTTCAGGGGTGGAAGGTGATGTTTCCCAAATTTCGAACGGTTTTTTAGCCGGGAACAACCTTCAGGAAATTATAGAGATCTACATGGCAGATATCGTTGGAGAACATGTGTACAGCAAGTTTGGCAATGAATTTCCGCTGTTGTTTAAGTTTATCGATGCCAACGACAATTTGTCGATTCAGGTGCATCCTGACGATGTGCTTTCGAAAGAACGACATAACGCATTCGGAAAAACCGAGATGTGGTATGTGTTGCAAGCGGAGCCCAAAAGTCAGCTGGTTTCCGGTTTTGTAAATGAATCCAGCAAGGAAGAATACCTCGAAGCTTTAAATGGCGGTAAGCTGATGACCTTGTTAAAATCGCACGAAGTGGACGAAGGTGATACCTTTTTTATCCCTGCCGGCGATGTGCATGCCATTGGAGCAGGTGTGCTGTTAGCCGAGATTCAACAAACATCGGACGTTACTTACCGTATTTACGATTACGACCGCAAGGACAGCTCCGGTAATACCCGGGAATTGCATACGGACTTGGCGTTGGATGCTATTGATTACAAAGATACGAACGAAAAAGTTGCGTACGATCTTAAAAGCAACGAAGCGGTAAACCTGGCAGCTTGTCAGTATTTTGTTACTAACATCCTAAATATTAATGAAGCTTTTGAAAGAGATATTTACCTGTTGAACTCCTTTGTGGTTTATATGTGTGTGGGTGGAAGTGCAAAAATTATTTGTGCTAACGGTGAAGAGGAGACCATAACAAAAGGAGAAACGGTTTTAATTCCGGCGGCAATTGATAATGTAATCATTGAACCTGATGGGGAAGCAAAACTACTCGAAGTTTATATAAAAGAATAATATAGGCCTATCTCAAGATAGATAGCAATCACAATTCTTATAGAAAAACACAAAATGTTATATATTTAACATTTTGTGTTTTTCTTGTTTTAAACGCGTATTTCTATCAATTAATAAAAAGTTTCTTCTAATTTTGCACCTGTAAACTAGACGCATAGATTGGCATTTAAAAATGTCACTTATCTCCCTGTCTGCCGACAGGCAGGTTATCTAATAGTCTCTTATCTTGTTAAGATGAAAGTATTGAAATTTGGCGGAACCTCGGTAGGTTCAGCTGCACGTATGAAAGAAGTAGCCGACTTGGTTTGCAACGGAGAGCAAAAAATTGTTGTTCTATCCGCCATGTCTGGAACCACCAACATATTGGTGGAGATCACCAATTACCTGTATAAGAAAAACAACGAAGGCGCCAATGAGTTAATCAACAGCCTGGAGGAAAAATATTATGCCGAAGTGGAAGATCTTTATGCAACGGATGAGTTCAAACAAAAAGGCAAAGAACTCATCGAGTTTCATTTCGATTATATTAAGTCGTTCACAATAGATATGTTTACGGCTTTTGAAGAAAAGGCCATTTTGGCGCAAGGGGAGCTGATTTCAACTGCTATGTTCCAGTATTATCTGGAGGAAAAAGGAGAGAGCTCAATGTTGTTGGCCGCCCTGGATTTTATGCGTATCGACAAGCAGAACGAACCGGATAAGGTTTATATCAAAGAGAACTGCGCAAAGGTTTTAAAGAAAAATCCAGGAAAAGAGATATATGTTACGCAAGGTTATATTTGTCGAAATGCTTTTGGTGAGATAGATAACCTTCAGCGCGGAGGAAGCGATTATACCGCCAGTTTGATTGGTGCCGCAATTTCAGCCGAAGAAATACAAATTTGGACGGATATTGATGGCATGCACAATAACGACCCCCGTTTTGTGGAGAATACGCATTCCATTGCTAACCTATCCTTTGATGAGGCTGCCGAGCTGGCCTATTTTGGAGCCAAGATACTTCACCCTACCAGTGTTTTGCCCGCTAAGCTAAGCAATATCCCGGTAAGGTTACTGAATACCATGGCACCTGAAGCACCTGGGACTTTGATCTCCTCAAAACTTGAGAAGGACAGGATTACGGCTGTAGCGGCTAAGGATAATATAACGGCCATTAAAATTAAGTCGGGACGAATGTTGTTGGCATATGGTTTCTTACGCAAGGTGTTTGAAATATTTGAGACCTACAAAACACCTATCGATATGATTACCACTTCGGAAGTAGGTGTATCGGTTACCATCGACGACAATAAGCATTTGGAAGATGTAGTGGACGACCTGAAGAAGTTTGGTACCGTAGAGGTGGATACCAATCAGGTAATTGTTTGTGTGGTAGGTGATTTGGTAGCCGATACAGTTGGTTATGCCGACAAAATATTCGGTGCGTTAAAAGGAATTCCGATCCGCATGATTTCGTATGGTGGGAGTAACCACAATGTATCTATCCTAATTAACGAGAATTATAAAAAAGAGGCATTAAACGCCTTGAGTGATAACCTGTTTTAATCAGATTGTGCAAATGAACAATCCATTTCCAATTCAGAAACTAAATGAGGTGGAAACACCTTTTTATTATTATAACATGCAATTGTTGGATGACACCCTTGAGGTTATCAAGCAAGAGGCCGACAAGTATGGTTATCATGTTCATTATGCGGTGAAGGCCAATGCCAATAAACGAATTTTGGAACGGATCAACTCCTTTGGTTTTGGGGCAGATTGTGTGAGCGGTAACGAGGTGTCTGCCTCATTGGCTGCAGGTTTCCCTAACGATAAAGTTGTTTTTGCAGGTGTTGGCAAAGCCGACAAGGAGATTATTACCGGCCTGGAACACAATATTGGTTGTTTCAACGTAGAGTCGATTCCTGAGCTGGAGATCATCAACGAAATAGCCGGGCGAATGGGTAAAACCGCCAAGATAGCTCTTCGTATCAACCCTAACGTTCAGGCCAACACGCATAAATACATTACCACAGGACTAGAGGAAAATAAGTTCGGTATTTACATCTGGGATCTCGAAAAGGTGTTGGATAAGGTAACGGAACTAAAAAATGTTGAATTTGTGGGGATTCACTTTCACATTGGCTCCCAAATTAACGATTTAGATTCCTTCAAGCAGCTTTGCACAAGGGTAAACGAATTACAGGAGCTTTTCGTGAAACGCAGAAATATTCCCAGGATAGTTAACGTTGGTGGTGGACTGGGTATCGATTATGAGTACCCGGACGAAAACCCGATGCCCGATTTCAAGACGTTCTTTAAAATTTTTGATGACTTTTTGGAATTGAAAGAAGGGCAGGAGGTGCATTTCGAACTGGGGCGTTCGGTGGTTTGTCAGTGCGGAACCTTGATGAGCAAGGTTTTGTATGTAAAAGAAGGTGTTCACACCCAATTTGCCATTGTGGACGCTGGAATGAGCGATTTGATACGTCCGGCCTTGTACCAGGCCTATCATAAAATCGAAAACCTGACTTCCACAAAAGAAGAAAACAAATATGATGTGGTGGGGCCTATCTGCGAATCATCCGATTGTTTTGGAAAGGCAGTGACACTCCCTCAAACCGGCAGAGGTGATCTGATAGCCATCCGCTCTGCTGGCGCTTACGGTGAGGTTATGGCCAACCAATATAATTTGAGGGAATTACCTAAAGCGGTATATTCCGATTTGATTTAAATAATAAATTCTTTTCTTAGCTTTGTGCCATTCAAAACTTTAGAAGATTCAAAACGATGTATAAGAGAGTATTACTTAAGCTTAGCGGAGAGTCGCTGATGGGCGAACAAAACTACGGTATCGACAATAAGAGGCTGGAAGAATATGCACAACAAATCAAAGATATCTGCGATCTGGGTGTTCAGGTTGGTATTGTGATCGGTGGAGGAAATATCTTTCGTGGACTAAGCGGAGCTGCCAAGGGATTCGATCGTTACCAGGGCGACCAAATGGGTATGTTGGCAACCGTGATTAATAGCCTGGCCTTAAAATCATCGTTGAATAATGCGGGCGTAAAAGCAAGGGTATTAACGGCCATAAAAATGGAACCGGTTGGTGAATTCTATTCCCAGCCTAAAGCCATTGAGGCCTTGGAAAATGGGGAAGTGGTTATCCTTTCCGGCGGAACGGGAAATCCTTACTTTACAACAGATACCGGTTCCTCATTGAGAGGGATTGAAATTAAGGCGGATGTGATGCTGAAAGGCACCCGGGTGGATGGTGTTTATACGGCCGATCCGGAAAAGGATCCTAACGCCACCAAATTCGAGGAAATTACTTTCGACGAGATATATAACCGAGGGCTAAAAGTAATGGACTTAACCGCCACCACCATGTGCAAGGAGAATAACTTACCCATAGTGGTATTTGATATGGATACGCCGGGAAACCTGATCAGAGTAATTAAAGGCGAAAAGATTGGCACTCTGGTCAAAATCTGATCTATATAAAATGTGATGAAATGCCAGTTCCGACTTTGCGGAAAACAAACTATTAAGGCTTAAGGTGTTGGCCATATGTATAGTTTGTGATTGTAATAGAGGGCTGAAATAAAAATCGACGAAGTTAAAGTCCGTCATGTTTTATGTGGATATCATCAATGTGAATCTTAAATCAGTTCAAACCATGCAACACTTTACATTTCAACCCATCGGCACCATTTATACGCCTCATAGTTCTTTGGAGAATATGCCTATCCAACCATTTGGGGCAGAGGCTGCTAAGGGATATATTCTTTTGAAAGAAGAGTTTGTGGAAGGCTTAAAGGATCTCGAAGGTTTCACTCATCTGACGCTAATTTACCATCTGCATAAAGTAACCAATTACCAAATGTCGGTGGTGCCGTATATGGACGACAAAGCACATGGCGTATTTGCAACACGTTCGCCCAAACGACCCAATGCCATTGGTTTGTCAACGGTTAAATTAGTTAAAGTGGAGGACAATAAAATTTTTATTGAAGAAGTGGATATGCTCGACAAAACCCCATTGTTGGATATCAAGCCCTTTTTCAGACAATTTGACAATAGGATGGATGCAAGATCGGGTTGGCTGGACGAAAAGGACGCAGACCTTGTTTTAAAAACCAAATCGGATAATAGGTTTGTAGAATAGTAATGCTCTTTTTGAACCCTAAATTGTCATTACACTTCATCTGGATGTCCATTCGATGATCAAAATCTGCATATTGCTTATTAAACACAGCAATGTAAGGTTTTCTATATCGGGATGGCCTCGATATGGCTGATGCCAGTTGACATTAAGGGGTTTTTCAAATTCCTAATGACGGATCAAGGTTTAATGTGTGATAACTGCCAGCCGGCAGGCTGGGATTTTCTAAAGCGTTCTGCGGGTCTAAGGATATAGCCTATTCACCTTTAATACGAATGTATTACATCTTTAAATTCCTTTAGCAGGGATAAATCTTTCTCAAACGCATTGCCCACCACAACGATGTCCGCACCAGCTTCACAGGCATTCTCTACTTTTTCAACACTATTTAGTCCCCCGCCAACAATTAAGGGGGTGGAAATATTGTTTCTGACCGCTTGTATCATGTCTTGCGGTACCGGATTGTGAGCGCCGCTGCCACTTTCCAGGTAAATCAGTTTCTGGCCCAACATTTCTCCAGCCATGGCAGTAGCTACCGCGATTTCCGATTTATTGGCCGGTATGGGACGTGTTTGGCTCATATATTCTACTGAGGTTGTTGTTCCGCCTTCAATCAATATATAACCGGTAGACAAAATCTCCATACCAGAGTTTTTTAGGAAAGGAGCAGAAGTAACATGGTTGCCAATTAAAAGCTCCGGATTTCTTCCGGATATCAAGGAGATAAATAAAATGCCGTCAGCATTGGGTGTGAGCTGCATCAGGTTGCCGGGAAACAAAACAACCGGAATTGTCAGGTGTTTCTTTAAAACATGCACCACCATTTCAACCCTTTCGTTAACCAGGCTTCCTCCTACCAAAATAAAATCGGGACTAGCCGCTTCCATGGCAGTAATAATTTTGAGTAGGTTTTTATGGGGAAACTTATCCGGATCGATAAGGACGGCAAACAATTTTTTACCTTTTTTTACTTTGCTTTGTATGGTTGATAGAATCATGGTAATTTGTCAAATTCGTGTAATGGGTGGTTAACTCAACAATGGTAAACCAAATAAAAGTCCTCGGTGGTCAGGTATTCAAAATCCATGGTCCTACATTCCTCAAAATCAAATGTAGCTTGAATTTTACCTTCCTGTTGCAACTCGAACGGGTGACAAATAAAGTTGACATTAAAGATGCTGCTTTGCCTGTCGTACATTTTATACATGCTTTCTTTCAAGCACCACAGCATGGTATAATACGCAACCTTATTATTGTCCGGAATGAATTTTTCTTCTTCGGTGCTTACAAAACGCTTGTACACCCGCGCTACCCTTTCCGATGGGCGTTCAATATCTACGCCCGCAAAGTCGCCTTTGGAAAACACTACAACTAAAAAACCTTTGGTATGGCTTATGCTAATGTTATATTCTGAGTTTTTAAGGATTGGTTTTCCCGATTCCCGATAGTCGACAGCGGGATCTATTTTCAATACTTCCTTAATCAGACACCTGGCAGCTAAAAACTCTTGTTTTCTGGATTCGAGCCTAAATGAATTTACCCGATTCAGATCTTGTTCTCTTAGATTTAGCGATTGCAATAGTTCTTTGGAGCTTTCTTCAATCTTCCAAACTACAACTATCCCGTCGCTGCCTGTATCCCTTCTTAATACTTGAGCCATTCTTTAAAAATTAGGCATTTCTTTCCACTCAAAGGTCTCCATTAAATGAAAGATGTCTTCCTTGACAAAATCAATCACCGGAGCCAATGAATCCTTGTTGGGAACAGCGTTAAAGTATAAGGAGCCGCGCACAAAGTGATGGGTACTGTCAGTCAGATAAAACTGAACGGAAGATGCTGCGTCTCCCATTATTTCGTACAAGGTACCATATACCTTCTTCTCCTCCCCCACAAAGATCCGTTCACCGATGGCATCGGCTTTAACAGCATGTTTGTACGCTAACTTACGACTGTCTTCAAGCATTTCGTTCAGGTTGTTATCAACCGCCTTGTAACTGATATGCACAGTTCCGTTTAATGTAGGATAATCCATGTTATACCAATATTTTTCGGCATTGTGCGAACGATCGTCATCCAGAATCTGGGTATAAACAGGAACATCAAAACTAAAGGGACATTCCTTGTTTAAAGGCTGATACTCATGCTTTGGAAAAGTAATGCGATAATAAGCTCTCGGTTTGGGTGTGCCATGATGCTTGCATGAAAACACTGCGAGTATGGATGTTAATCCTAATATTAGGACTATGTTTTTCATATACGTTTAAAAAAATTAATACTGCCAGGACAACCAAGGCGATATTCAATCGCAATAATGAATCACTTACCGAAATCCGTCTGCCGGAACGTACAGGGCAGGCAGACAGTTATGTCGGTTTTTTAGTTATACTTGTTTTTATCTTTTTAAGGCTTAACCTCAAACTTTACCTTTTTAATTCTTCTCGAATCTACAGAAACCACTGTAAACACATATTTTTTGAACTTGATTTGGTCGTACTTATCAGGAATTTCCCCTTTTATTTCTAGCATCAAACCGGCCAGTGTTTCGGCCTCCCCTTTCATTTTCTCAAATTCGTCCTCTTCAATTTCGGTTACCTTGTGAAAATCGTTCAGCAATGTTTTACCTTCGAATATAATGCTGCCATCGGGCTGACGCATGTAGAACGATTCTTCTTCATCTTTCTCGTCAGATATTTCCCCGACAATTTCTTCCAGGATATCTTCCAATGTTACAATTCCTGATGTACCTCCGTATTCATCTACCACAATTGACATATGAATTTTGTTTTGCTTGAACTCTTCTAACAGGTCGTCAATCTTTTTGGTTTCAGGGATAAAATAAGGGGTGCGAATTAATTCCTGCCACTTAAAATCCTTATCTTCGTTTAAATGGGGGAGCAAATCTTTCACATACAGTACCCCTTTTACATTATCCGGTGTGTTCTCAAAAACGGGAATGCGGCTGTAGCCAGATTCAACGATTACTGCCAGTACTTTGTTGTAATCAGAGGTGATTTCAATGTCTACCACATCTACACGGGCCGTCATAATTTCGGCCGCATTAATGTTTCCGAATTTCACAATGCCTTCCAGTAGTTCTATTTCTTCGGTAATTTCATCTCCGGTAATTTCCAGGGCATGTGATAAATCATCCAGGGAAATGGATCCTGTTTTTCTGGCGATGCGCTTATTTACAAAGCCGGAGCTACTTACCAATATTACGCTCAATGGCTTAAATACCCCCCTTAACAAAAACATTGGATAGGCCATTGTTTCGGCAAACCTCCGCGAAAAGCGGGATGCATAAACTTTGGGTAGAATCTCTCCGAAAAACAGGATAAGACCGGTGATGCCGATTACTTCCACCACAAACTTGACCCATTGAGGATCTCCAAAGTAAATTAAGGAGTTGGTGATAAATGCCGAAAGGATGACAATGCCAACATTAACAAAATTATTGCCAATGAGTATGGTTGCCAGGAGCTGTTCCGGCGATTTTAAATGTTTGATAATTAAACGTCCGTTTCGGTTGTCCAGTTCTTCTAAATCTTTCATGTCGGTTGGGGTAAGCGAAAAAAAAGCTACCTCTGAACCAGAAAGCAAGGCTGAAAAAACCAGTAATACAATTAATACCAAAATAGAGATGGAAGTCCCAAAGGTAAAGGGCTGGAATTCAAGCACAGCGAAATACGGAAGTACGGATAAATTAATAAGGTCTGTTTCCAAGAACTTAGAAGTTAAGTGAATACTAGAATGGCAAATCGTCTTGTTCGGAGGATTCGTCCAAAATATCATCGTTACCCGTGCTGTTGGCTGCCGGTGCCTGCGGCGGGGCAGAAATAGGCTGCTGGTTTTGGGGCTGTGCCGGTGTTCCGTAACTTGTAGCTTGTCCTTGGCCACCTGGATTATCAGCTTTACGGCCGAGCAACTGAAGGTTATCCACGTACACTTCGGTGGTGTATCGTTTATTGCCGTCCTTATCGTCCCATGACCGGGTTCTCAGCTTTCCTTCAATGTATAATTGAGTTCCCTTTTTAACGTAATTTTCGGCCACTTTTGCCAGGCCGCCCCAAATTACCACATTGTGCCACTCGGTGCGCTCAGGTATTTGCTGGCCCGAACTGGTCGTAAAACCGCGCTCGGTAGTGGCCACCGGAAAATTCGCTACGGCTCTGTCGTTTTCAAAATATCTTATTTCGGGATCTTTTCCTACGTTGCCTACTAAAATTACTTTATTTACTGACATACTTTATGATGCTTATTTTTGGATTGATAAAAATACAAAAGTTCCTATCGATTACAAACGATGTTGCAGTGTTTAATTAAATATTCCGATTAAAGGCTTTGGAAAGGCGAATTCGTTTAGTCGATCTGTTTTTACAATTTGATATTTAGATTCTTTGAAGTGTTCAAGTGAGTCGAGCCGAATACTTAAAACAGTGATCACTAAGTGCCGGTGAGTAAGTAGGTGGTTTAAAGTAAATTCGGAAATAATGTTTATGTCCTGGTTGGCGGTTAAATCAACGAATTCTTCCAAGCCCAACAGTTTCGGGGTTAAAATAGTATGCGAGGTCTCAATCAACGGATACTGATATAACCCTTTCCAGATGTCGTTTCCGTTCCGGCGCTGTATGACGGTTTGATCTTCCTTGTCCGTAAATACAATAAAGTTCAGAAATCTTTTCTTCACTTTTGGCTTCTTTTCCTTAACCGGTAGTATATCAACCTTTTTGTTCTGCAGTGCCCAACATTTATCTTTAAATACGCACGATTGGCATGGTGGTTTTTTAGGAGTGCAGTGCAGTGCCCCAAATTCCATTAACGCCTGGTTGAAGGTGCCATGCTCTTTGCCGTCATTCAGGCTGTGGGCCAACGCCTCTATTTGTTTTTTCCCTATGGTTGTATTAATGGGTGTTTCTATACCATAAATACGGGTGAGTACCCTAAACACGTTTCCGTCCACTACGGTTTGATGCTCGTTATAACAAATAGAACTGATGGCAGCAGCCGTATAGCTGCCTATCCCCTTAAGCTTTAGCAAGCCATCGTACGAATGCGGGAAAACTCCGTTTAATTCGTCAGAAACATATTTTGCCGCTGCGTGCATATTTCTGGCACGGGAATAATAGCCTAATCCCTGCCATATTTTTAACACCTTGTCTTCATTTGCTTTGGCCAAATGATGAACCGTGGGAAATTCTTTCAGAAAATTAATATAATAATTTAAGCCTTGATTTACACGGGTTTGCTGAAGTATGATTTCCGATACCCAAACCTTATACACATCAGTGGTGTGACGCCATGGAAGGTCGCGTTTGTTGTCTTTATACCACAAAATCAAGTCACTACTGAACTCACTCATCACAATTTTTTTTTATCAAAAATAGACTTTTTGTTTTTTATTTTTCTAATTCGTTATATCTTTGCATTCTGAATTTTAGAAAATTAATGTAATTAGTTGATAATTAAATAATTTTAAAGAGAGATGACAAAGGCTGATATTGTAAACGAGATTTCAAAAGATACCGGAATTGAGAAGGTTACAGTTCAAAAGACTATCGAAGCTTTTATGGAGACTATTAAAGGTTCATTAGTTAAAGGGAAAAATGTGTATTTGCGTGGATTCGGAAGTTTTATCGTAAAAGAAAGAGCTGAAAAAACGGCTCGTAACATTTCTAAAAACACGACTATCATTATCCCAAAACACTTCATTCCGGCATTTAAGCCTTCAAAAAGCTTTGTTACCAAAGTTAAGAACAACGTGAAGTAATTGGTTATTAATAGTTAAATTTTTGTAGTATGCCAAGCGGAAAGAAAAGAAAAAGACATAAGATGGCTACGCATAAGCGTAAAAAGAGGCTTAGAAAAAATAGGCACAAGAAGAAGAAGTAATCTTCCTCATCTTATTGTGAAAACATAATAGAGAACAAACATGAGGGAAGCTTCCTTCGTTGTTTGTTCTTTGTTTTATGTAGACAATTAAAAGTGTCCTGACAGAATGGTCGGGACAAAAGTTCTTATTATTATTGAAATACCTACTATTGTGAGTGCAGAACTATTTGTTGATGTATCTCCCGACGAGCTTTCGATAGCATTGCTCGAAGACAGAAGATTGGTAGAGTTAAGAAGAGAGAAAGGTGACATACAGTTTACCGTTGGCGACATTTACCTGGGTAAGGTAAAGAAGATTATGCCGGGACTGAATGCAGCCTTTGTTGATGTAGGATACGAAAAGGATGCTTTTTTGCATTATTTAGATCTTGGACCCCAATTTCGTACCCTGAAGAAGTTTCTTAATATGGCCAAGACTGTCAAAAAGGGAGGAGTTGCCTTACACAAAATTAAAGCTGAGCCGGATATCGATAAAAACGGTACCATATCAGAAGTTCTCTCCGTAGGTCAGGAAGTGATGGTGCAAATAGCCAAGGAACCCATTTCAACGAAAGGGCCAAGGCTGACTTCCGAATTGTCAATTGCAGGACGCAACCTAGTGTTGATGCCTTTTTCCGACAAGGTTTCCGTGAGCCAGAAAATTAAATCTGCCGAAGAAAGAAACCGACTGAAAAAGCTTTTGATCAGCATTAAACCCAAAAACTTTGGGGTAATCGTCCGCACCGTGGCCGAAGGCAAAAGAGTTGCCGAACTAGACAAGGAATTGAAAACCCTTGCTCGACGTTGGGACGAGTCCACTGCCAAATTGTTTAATCTAAAGCCGCGCGCGTTAGTTGTTGGTGAAATTGGCCGTACCTCAGCCATACTAAGGGATATCATGAGCCCTTCATTCAACAGCATTTACATTTCCGATCAGGATATGTGCAAAGAGGTAAGAGAATATGTGGGTTTGATTGCGCCCGATCGAGAAAAAATTGTGAAAGAATTTAGAGGGGACGTCCCTCTGTTCGATCAATTTGGAATCGAGAAACAGATTAAATCGCTTTTTGGGAAAACAGTTTCTTTTAAAAGCGGTGCGTATCTTATTATCGAACATACTGAAGCACTACATGTTATCGATGTTAACAGCGGAAATCGCGCAAAAAATGCAAGTAACCAGGAAAACAATGCCCTGGACGTAAACCTTGCAGCTGCCGATGAAATTGCCCGTCAGTTAAGATTGAGAGACATGGGTGGAATAATTGTGGTTGATTTTATTGATATGCAAAAAGCCGAACACAGGCAAAAAGTGTATGAGAAGATGAAGGAAGCTATGACTCCGGACAGGACCAAACATAATATCCTTCCGCTTAGCAAATTCGGACTCATGCAGATCACTCGCCAACGTGTTCGCCCGGAAATGGCCATCGAAACCGATGAGACATGCCCTACCTGCTTTGGAACAGGTAAAATTGCACCAGCCATCCTACTGGAGGAGAAGTTGGAAGACAGCATTAAAAAAGCTGTCGAAGGACAAAAGAGTAAAAAATTGACCCTGAAGGTTCATCCTTACCTGGGAGCTTACTTAAAAAAAGGCTTCCCGTCCATATTTTTAAAATGGAAGTTCAAATACGGTTTTGGACTTAAGTTGATTCCTTCCGCCTCATTAAGTTTTTTAGAGTTCAAGATCCTCGATGATAAAGACAAAAAGGTTGACCATTAGGTCAACCTTTTTTTTATGGGTAAATACCCCAATAATCATCATCTCTCTTTGTTAAAATTGGGTTAAAATTATATATTTGCATCGCTTTAAAGGATGGCCCCATAGTTCAAGGGATAGAACAAGTGTTTCCTAAACACTAGATACAAGTTCGAGTCTTGTTGGGGCTACTAGGAAAATGCCGTAATCGAATTATTAGTAATTGGTTGCGGCATTTTTGTTTGATCCCTAAACTCAGTTTTAATTGGTTAGAAATAGCCTGGGAAGTATTTATTGTTTCAACGCAATAGCTTTCCCTCACCCCTCCTAAGGTTAAACCCCATTCGAATATTTTTTTAAGTGTTTATAAATGGTGTCGTATTCGTATTCCGCTCCGCACGACAGGAACTCCACCGCCCATAAATTTATTTGCATCGGGTTTTTTATTGCTTATTACGCTGGAGCGATACCATTATACGGCAGGAAAACCAAACCGATATCTTTTATTTGGAATGATTTCAAAATGTCTTTTATCGAAAAAGGGAGTGAACTCAACCTAATGGGTGGCAAATTGATTTTAACCCGCAATATACATTAGAAATTCTATTACACATTGAAATTGTTTCAAAACAAGACACTCCGCTGCTTCACTTCAACTCACCATAACGATGCTCCCGAAAGTAATCGGGACAAGTTATGCCTCGTTTCAGTAAAGCCTTGTTTTATTGCACTTGCAGTGCTCATGACGAACCTCCAATACATAATCCGGGTTTAAACTTACTTGCCGCTTATTGTTTGCATTTTTTTCTTAAATCTATTCAGGGCTGATTCCAGATTCTCAATAATTTCACTTGCCAAAATATCTGGGTCTGGCAGATTATCCAAGTCGGTAAGACTTTTATCTTTTAGCCAGTAGATATCCAGGTTGGTTTTGTCTCTTGCCGGTATTTCTTTATAAGAGAATTTTCTCCAACGTCCATCCGGGGAGGCTGAGCCTGTTGAAGTCTCACTCCACGTTTCGGTGCGTTTATGTCTGTTACGATGGAAGGTGTCGTTTCTCAGGAACTACTTTTCTTCAAGGTGAGTTGATTAGCGGCTAAAATCCAATCGCAAATTGGATATTCCGGGGTAAGTTGACCCCTTACATTTTAACTTGGGGAACCTTTTGGTTGTCGATTTGTGGGCATCTTGGTGCAGAACATGTCGCCAGGAAATACCACACAGGAAAGAGGTTTACGAGGAAAAACTCTATTTTAGCAGCAAATTATAGGTATATGTTACAAAATGTCTACAGAGGAAAACTTTAAAATAACGGATAGGGGATCTTATAAAAGGGTTTTCAATCTTTTTTATAAGGCATTGACATTGTTCGCCATTAAATATGTGAATGATAAAGATGACCGGGAAGATTTGGTGCAAGAAACCTTTGTAGCACTCTGGGAGAGCAGAAATCAATTAAGGTCGGAGTCTGCCATAAAATCGTATCTGTACACAACACTCAGAAACAAATGCCTGAATTACCTCCGTCATGCCGATACGGTGAACAAGTATGCCGAGAATTTTGAGCGGGATGAATATGATGCCGATTTTTCCAACGAAATCATTAAACAGGAATCCTTACGCCTTTTTTATCAAGCTATCGAACAACTTAACGACAATGCTAAAAAGGTTGTTTTAATGACCTTAGAAGGCTACAAGCGCGATGAAATTGCCGAGCAAATGGATTTGTCTATCGATACCATTAAGTACCACAAAAAAACTGCACTTCAGAAATTAAAAGAAATCCTGGGAGAGAATTTTTATTTGTTAATGTTGTTGAGTTAAAGGTTTAAAAAGAAACCCACATCATATTCAGGTAGCTAATAAGAATATTCCTTTTTTAAACCTTCGCTGCTATTGAAGAATAAGCAATGACCACTGCCTGAAATTTTTTCTATAAATTTACTACCCTTTTTTTCACTCCATGTGTCTTAGTAATACTAAATGTTAAAGCATGGACCCATTTAATGACCATATCAAAATCGCAAAAACCATCAATAACCAGTTGTTGGGCACTATTTCGAACGAAGAGTTGGAATATTTGAACTCCTGGCGAAAGGTTGGTAAAAACGAAGCGCTTTACCAGGAAATAAAAGCTGGGATTCTTTCGGGAAGCTATAGGAATGAGTTAGAAAAGTTAGATAATGAAGTAGCCTGGAATCAAAACGAAAAACGCCTGGACAAGCAGTTCCGAAGGATTAGGATGTATAAAATTATGCGTATTGCAGCTGCTATTATTTTACTGTTAGCTGGAGCAACTACCTTATTTTATATTATTCAAACACCGGTAAATGAAAGTGCCGAAATTGCCCAGGCAATTACACCCGGAAAACCGCAGGCTGAATTGGTTTTGGCTGATGGTTCGGTAGTAGGACTATCTGATGGGGAAAAAGTAATCAACGAACACGGAGCCATTATCAAAACCAACAAAGGGGCTGTTGATTACCATTCGCAAAATGAACCTGTTGCATTGGCTGCCATGAATACCTTAAAAGTTCCGGTAGGTGGAGAATATAAGCTGACTTTGCCCGATGGAACGCAGGTATGGTTAAACTCTGTTTCGCAATTAAGTTACCCTGTTCAATTTTCGGGTAATCAAAGAAAAGTAATATTACAAGGTGAGGCTTATTTTCAGGTTGCTCATAATGCCAAAATGCCTTTTATAGTCGCCACCAATAAAGGGATGGAGGTAGAAGTGTTGGGGACCTCGTTTAATATGATGACTTATGATGACGAAGCCAATATGGAAACCACTTTGGTTGAAGGTTCGGTGCAGGTTAATTTAAGCAACAACAAATCGGTGCCTATCAAGCCTGGTCAGCAAGCCAGCTTTAACAAATCATCCATGGAGGTGGATGTAAAAGAAGTAGATACGCATTTGTATACCGCCTGGGTTGACGGACGTTTTATTTTCGAGAAGGAAGACCTGGAGAGTGTGCTGAGGAAATTAAGCCGTTGGTACGATGTTGATGTATTTTATCAGAACGTATCAGTTAAACACATACGTTTTTCTGCTGATGTTCGTCGATATGATGACGTCAACTCTTTACTCGATTTATTTGAGCAAGTATCATCAGTCGATTTCGAAATTAACGACAGAACCATTCTTGTAAAAGAGAAGAAGTAATAATCTATGGTTCTTCCCTTATCCTTAAGAATAGAGCCTGTCCCGCAGAATTTCCGAAGCAGTAATAAGCCGCAGGTATAGGGATGGGATTGTTCAAAACAAAATAAAACTCAGTGTCTTTGTGTCTCTGTGTTCATCAAAAACAAAATGGGGAATCGCCACAATTCCCCACTCAAATAAATACAGGTATCCGGCAAGATACCTAAGTCTAATTGATAATGTAAAATTATGAAAAAAACTTATTCTCTGAAATCTTATCTTGTAAGAGGTAAGACAAAAAAAACTTGGCTGATTATGAAAGCAATGTTCGTTTTTTTATTTGTTGCGATGATGCAGGTATCGGCAGGAGTCTATTCGCAGGAAACAAAATTCTCGATGAACCTGATGGATGTTAGCATTGATGAGGTTATCAAGGAAATTAAAAAAAGCAGCGAGTTCGACTTCGTGTTCGATTACGACCTGATCAGTAACCTGGACAAGGTGAGCGTGGAAATGGAAGGTGCTACAGTAAACGAAATATTAGATAACTGTCTGCAAGGCACCAATATTACCTATAAAATCCATGACCGTGTAATATTGCTTATGCCCGCAAAGCATAGACCTCAGCCGGTTGTTGAGCAGCAGGAGCCCGAAAAAATAACCATCAGCGGTAAAGTTACCGACGAAAAAGGGCAGCCGCTCCCTTTCGTAAATGTGTATATCAAAGGCGAAACGAAAGGAGTAATCACTGATAAAAATGGAGAGTACGCCATTGAAATAGAAGAAAAAGAAGGGATGATTTTGGTAGCATCGTTTATCGGGTTTGTAACCAAGGAGTTTGAAGTAGCGAGCCGTACCGAAATCAACATCATGTTAACAGGTGATATGACCGATTTAAGCGAGGTGGTGGTTACGGGTTATCAAATATTGTCGAAAGAGAGAGCAACGGGTTCGTTTTCGGTATTGAATAGCGATAATATTGCCAACAGTCCCAATGAAACAATCGGTGGCAACCTTGAGTCATTGGTGGCAGGTATTCAAACTACGATTGACGAAGATGGAAACACTAAATTTACCATTCGTGGCCAGACATCCCTTACTGGAGAATCAGATCCTCTGATTGTTGTGGATGGATATGCTATTGCTGAAGGGTTTGAGACGATTAACAGAAATGACATTGATCAAATTACTGTGCTAAAAGATGCAGCTGCAGCATCTATTTGGGGTGCTCGTGCTGCCAATGGAGTTATCGTGATTACAACAAAAAAAGGTAAGAAAGAAAAAGGCATACAAGTTAGCTTTGAGGCTTACACTAAAATTAGCGAAGACGTTGATTTGGATTACGCCAACCCTATTGCAGATTCAGAAACACAGCTGGAATACGAAATGTTGATGTGGCAGTTGGGTTACGCAACTCCTTCGTTCGATATTTCGAGTATCAATAACAGTATGACCAAAGGGAGTGGGTTGTTTCAACAACAGTTAAGAGAGTTTGTAGATAATGGTGGAAATATTGAAGATATTGTTTATAACATGAGCTCTCCTGAATTTCAAAAATTAAGAGGGCAATCTTATCAAGGTCAGGTTAAGGAGCATATGCTTCGTAAACCAGTATCTCAAAATTACAACCTTACATTACGTGGCCAGGGAGAAAAGAACAGGTATTCTCTTTCGATGATGTACAACGATAATAAGCAGGTAATGAAAGAAGACAGGGACGATAACCTGTTAATAAATTTCCGTAATTCAATGGAATTAGCCGAATGGATAGATTTTGATTTCTCGGTAATGTCTCAATTAAAAAACACCTATAGTGGTGGGGTTGGTTTAACAGAAATTAAAAACTTATCTTCTTATGAATTGCTGTTAGATGAAAATGGGAACTACAACGATATCAACAGTAGTCTCAATAGTCCGTATAGTGTATTAAATAACGAGATCGTTGGGCAACTGCACGAAATTAGCGATGGTTGGGCTTATGACGATATGACCTATAATCCCTTGCAAAACATGCGTTCGCAAGATTTTAGAACCAAGGCTTTCAACACTCGGTTGAATGCAGGGTTAAATATTAAAATTGCTGACGGTATTAAGTATAGTGCAGGCATGCAATACGCTCATGGCGATATTGATGTTAAAAAGAGATATAAAGAAGACTCTTATTTTGTACGTAATAAAGTAAATAGTTATATGGTTACTGATTTTACCGCTTTTGAAGAAGGAACCCACCAAACTATTAGCGAATATCAAGTGCCCAAAGGAGAGATGGCATATATCGAGAATATCCAAACCAGAGCTTATTTAATCAGAAACCAGTTTTCGGTAAATAAAGATTTTGGTGATCATGGTATTAATTTTATTGCAGGTACCGAATTAAACTGGAACGAAGCAGAATCGAACAATGATTGGTTATACGGTTATAACCACGAAAAATATACAACGGATGTTCCTTCGGCTTATACAAATCTGGAAAGAGCATTTTATGCAAGTACAGGAAGTCTGGCAAGAGGAGGCACCCTGACCTATAACACTCAAAAGTTCTTTTCTTTATATTCAAACATGGCATATACCTATAAAGATAAGTATACGCTTAGTGGCAGTGTTCGCACCGATGCCTCCAATATTACGGTTAAAGACTCCAAGTACAGATATGCTCCATTTTGGTCTGTTGGTGGTAGCTGGCAAATAGGTAAAGAAGAGTTTGCCAAACAGTTTGGTTGGTTAAACAGGGCTATTTTGCGCACTACTTACGGAGTTAACGGTAACATTCCGTTAGGAACTGCCCAGGTTCCTTTAATCAGTTACTTAGATGGTTCTTACGGATTAGGCTCGCTTGGAGCAGGTGTTGATCATGCATCCATCAACGACCTTGGAAACCCTACTTTAGGTTGGGAGAAGGTTAAGCAATTAAATATTGCAATGGATTATGCCGTATTCGGGAATAAATTATTTGGGAGTATTGAGTATTATAATAAAAAGAGTGAGGACTTAGTTGCTCAGGTTTCTCTGCCTTCTATTGCCGGAACAAGTGCCCAGGCATTTAACGTCGCTGAAATGGAAAACAAGGGAATTGAGATAAACCTGAATGCAAAGGTTAATATTACCAAAGAATTAAAGTGGACACCGGTAGTAAACTTTGCTTATAACAAGAGTATGGTGAGTAAAGTTAATGTAGCCGATTTGCAGTTAAGTAATTTAAGGTATTCTACACCTTATGTTGAAGATTATGCATACCAACCTGTATGGTCGTATAAACTAACAGGAGATGTTAATGAGTTTGGCATTCCTCTAATCATGGGAAAAAATGATGTGGAATATCCTGCTAACGTTAATATTTCATCAACCGGGGTTTATGGTCCGGATGTAGTGTGGTACAGAGGAACAAAAATAGCCCCTTATGTAACATCACTTACCAACGAGTTTAAATTTAAAGGATTTAGTTTACTGGCTACTTTAACAGGTAAGTTTGGACATTACATGTACAACAACAGCTTTAATTACACGACCAGAACGGATGCCATGAACTTTCATGAAGATCTTGAATATTTAATGGATGGTCAGGCGGATGAAATTGGAATGTTCCCTGTTCCTACAGAAGCTATCTCTGGAATTAGCACCTATTATTCAACGTCACAATTATTAGAGTCTAGAGTTGAAAAGGCTGATTATATCCGCTTAAAAGAAGTAATGCTTTCTTATAACCTTCCTAATTCAATTATCTCCAAACTGGGCGTTTCAAACATTAGGTTATATACTCATGTAAGTAACGTTGGATTGTTATGGACTGCCAATGACTTGGATATTGATCCGGAATACCCTAAAGGGTTAAGCTTTTTTAAACCGGAAAGAACATACACATTTGGTGTAAATGTTAACTTTTAAAGACAATAAGAGATGAAGAATATATTAACCATATTATTAATATCAGTGGTCTTGTTTAGTTCGTGCGACGACTATTTGGATGTAAAACCTAGCAAGACCAATGAACAGGAAATTGAAACTACGCATGATATTAACCTGCTTTTAAATAATACGCTCGACCTTTTTAATAGTGGTCATGTAATTTCGGATGTGGACTTTACAAAAATTGGCGACGACATAAAGTTTTACGACAATGTATATTCAGTGTTTTCAACCTGGATTCCATACGAACAAGTTCAATCGTACACCTGGCAAAATGAAATCACAGCAGTTAGTGACGCATCCTGGACCAAATCGTATACACATATTTGGTTGGCAAACTATATAATTAATAATGTGGATAATTTAGAAGGAGACGAGGATGAAAAAGCCAACCTGAAAGCAGAGGCTCATTTAATAAGAGCCTATAAGTTTTTGAGCCTTGCGATGAAGCACTGCTTATACCCTTCAAGTGCAAATTCGGCAGAATTGGGGCTTCCTTTAAAAGCAACAACAGAGTTTGAGGAATTGCCAGCCCGTTCAACTTTGCAGGAAACGATAGATAATATTGAAACCAGTATTATTGAAGGTTTAAAAATTGAAAAAGACAGAACAGATAGTTGGAGAGAGAGCAAAGGTTCTGCTGCTGCTTTGGCTGCACGCTTTTATCTATACGTTCACGATTTTACCAATGCAAAAAAGTATGCCGAGATGGCTCTCAGCGAATGGAACCGTATGATTGATATGGAAACAGAAGTACCTATCTCAAAAAAGTTTGGATTGTACGATAATCCTTCAACAGCAAACATGACAACTTTTGGTAAAGCGTTTTACTCAGGTTGGGAAAGTCAGTACAAAATGTATGTTGTAGAAGATTATAACTTTTATCCGAGCAATGATCTATTTGCAATGTATGATGCTCTTGATTTAAGACTTAAATTTTATACACAGTGGTATCTTGGTGTATATTTCGGTTTAACAGAAAATAACTACTCTTACACAAAATTTAGCAGGGCAATTATGACAGGCCCTGATGTTGCTGAGATGTATCTGATTTTGGCAGAATGTGCCGCACGTAACTCAGATTTTGCAACGTGCATGCTAAATGTGGAAGCAGTTCGTATTAACCGCTTTGCAGCTGCTGATTATGTAGAACTGGCAATCCCAGGCTCAGTAAAAGAGGCCGTTCAATTAGTAGTGGATGAAAGAAGAAGAGAGTTTCCATTTACCTCTTGTCGCTATTCGGATATTAAGCGTATTAATGCCGAAGGTTTGCTCGATCCAATTACTATAACAAGAGATTTTTATGCACTTCAGGATGGAAATGTAAATATGGCATCTCCTCAATCCTATACACTTGAGCCCAATAGCCGGAAATATGCCCGACCATTACCCAATGAGGTAGTAGATCTTACAGATGGTAAAATTGAGCAGAATACTTATTAAAATATTATTTGGGGTGCGACTTTAAGTCGCACCCCGAGTATTACTAAAACTATAATTAAAGTATGGCATTAAGTCGTACTCCCAAATTCAATCAACAAAATATATAAAATGAAGAATTTATTATTATTAGTGCTGTCTGTTGTAGCCTTGCTAACTTCCTGCACCCCAAAAAACCAATATAAAATAACTGGCACAGGTTGGGAAAAATTTAACGACAGTGAAATTCAGGTTAGTGTGTTAGACACAACTGATACTCGAATAAAAATTATTGCGAGAGCTTTTGTAACCGATGGCAAATTTATAATGCAGGGAGAAGTAACTCATCCGCAATCGGCTTTTCTTGCCATGTACGACAAAAACGGAGAATACAAAGGCTGGAAACAGGAGTTTATTATTGAAGCAGGTAACATCTTGCTCGACCTTAAACCAGAAGATAAAAAATCAACCATTACAGGTGGCAAATACAACGATATAATTTTAAACGATGTGCCAAACCGTCCTGAAATAAAAGCATCTGAGGATGAGCTTAAAGCATTTTCAGAAGAATTTTATGCCCTGCCTAAAGAACAACAGAAAGATGAATCTAAGCAAAAACAGTTTCGGGAAATATATACCAGGCATTCCCAAGTGGTAAGTGCTGCATACCAAGGTGTTTACGATAACACAGATGATGCTTATATTCGCTTATTAACCCTTTCTAAACTGCGCACAATGAAATTGGATGACAGAATAAAAGAGTTAGATAAGATTGAAGCTGAGTTAGGTCCAATATTAGAAATTGCTTCGATGAGAAGGGGTATTGAAAATGCTAAAAAAGCCAGAGAAGCACAAGCTACTGTTGGAGTTGGAAACACGGTCAAGGATTTTACAGCACAAAACTTAAAAGGTGAGAAGTTTAATCTATCACAGGTTTTAAAAGAGAACAAATATGTATTAGTAGAATTCTGGGCGTCGTGGTGTGGACCATGCCGTGCGGAGATTCCTCATATGAAAAAAGCCTATGATCATTTTAAGGATAAAGATTTTGAGATAGTTTCGTTCACGCTGGATCATATCCAAAAATCATGGAAAAAAGCTTCCGACAAAGAAAAAATCCCATGGATTAATGTGGGCGATTTAAAAGCACATGCAAGTCCGGTAGTGAAAATGTACGGCGTTCAGGGCGTTCCTGCTAACTTTTTGGTAGATAACAAAGGGAAAATAATTGCATTAAACTTAAGAGGTGAGGATTTGGATAATAAATTGGAGGAGTTGTTGAACTAATTTGTATTATTTCTTATCGGGTGACTGGTAATACTCACCCGGTGAGTAAAAAAACAAAATAAAATAATAAACAATGAAAAAAACATTAACTGTTGTTACAGCACTAATCTTATCTGCCAACCTGTTTGCACAAGGCATCGAATTTGAACATGGAACTTTTGCCGATGCATTGGCAAAGGCTAAAAGGGAAAACAAGATGGTATTTATGGACTGTTACACTACCTGGTGTGGTCCGTGTAAAGCCTTGGCAAATAATGTTTTCCCGCAGAAAGAAGTGGGGGATTACTTTAATGCCAATTACATCAACGTTAAAATGGATATGGAAAAAGGGGAAGGCCCTGATTTGTTGAAACGTTATGGTGTAAAAGGTTTCCCAACATTATTGTACTTAGATGCCACGGGTAATGTTTTGTACAAAAGAGTTGGCGGAGGAAGCCCGGCGGATATTATTGCAGATGCCAAACTCGCCGCCGATCCAACAGAACGTATGGATTATATAAAAACCAAATACGATGGAGGCGACAGAAGTAAAGCAATTGTAACCAAATACATTGGTCTGCTGCGAAAGAACTACCTGCAAGAAGAACTCAAAGCAGTAGGTTCGGAATACATTAATTCGCTGACCAAAGAAGATATATTAGATACAGATAATTTTAAAGCATACTGTTCCGTAGGAGGAGAATTGGGAAGCGACAAATTTGAATATGTGAAAACTAACAAAAAAAAATTTGTTCATCTATCCAACGAGGAACAAGTCAATAACTTTATAATGATGAGTTATTATAACGGTTTAAGATCCGCTGCCGAGGGAGATGATATAACAAAACTGGATGAGGTAGTAAAAGCTTTTAAGGCAGAATATCCCAATCCGCAATACCATGCTACTGTCGACCAGATGTATGATGTTTTTTATTTAAACAACAAGGAGTTTGATAAGTGGTTTCAGGGAAAAGAAACAGCTTTAAAAGCGCTTGAAACAAACAATGAGCAATATGTACAAACCGTAATTCGTACCGCATATCAGGTGGCAACCGACCCATGTTTTAAATGGGAAGAAGGAGCTTACGAAAAAGCTATAGAATGGCTTAATAAAGGTATCTCGAAAAATGAAAAACCTTTAACCGAATATTTTTGTCTGGCTATGATTTACAAAAACCAAGGCAATAAGGAGCAGGCACTTAAAAATGCAGGCTTATATAAAGAAGCCATGATAGAACAAGGAAAAGATATCGATCAAAGATCTGAAAGTTTTATTAAGTCGGTTGAGGCGATGTAAACGGTTAAATTTTGATTAGGAGGGTGTCCTCTATGATAATTTATAAGTTTGAGACTTATGATGTTAAAAGCGAACTTTCTGTTTTACCCCTCCAAACCTCCCCTAAAGGGGGAGGCTTAAGTAACCTTTAGGGGCGGTAGGGGTGCTAAAGTGGAGCAAACTTTCAAATTGAAAGAATGTTAAAACTAATTCTTTGTTTTCCGACACCCCATAGCTAAATCACCTTATTTTTAACAAGCTGCAAATGATATAATGAAGAAGTCTTTCAAAAAGCGTTAGAGCAAGAGGCCTGGATATGCTTGTTCTAACCTGAAAAATGCGTAGCTATCGGTATGACTAATCCCATTGCCATAATGATAAATTCTAAAGGCAATTTTGGTTTATTTACAAATTATATTTTTCAAAATATTTCCAGCAATACTTAAAAAATGCGAACAGAGCATCAATAAATACATTTTTATTTATATTTGACGTTGCATTTATGGGGGTGTCATGTCATCAAGCTTGGAGAATAATCATTATAATATAAAAACAGAAGATGGGTTTCGTCATCTATTTGATGAATTCTATCCGTCTATGTATCATTATGCCAATAAACTTGTTGGAAATGAGGTAGCTGCCGACGATCTTACCCAGGAAGTTTTTATGAATCTATGGGACAAACGTGAGGAACTGGAAATTCAGACCTATGCGGGCTTTCTTTATACTTCTATTCGACACCGTTGCATGAATTACTTAAGGGCCGAACAAAGAAGAACGATAGGGAATGCAAGGTTGCAACAAAAAAATGAGGGTAAAGTTGAAGATCGGATATTGTTAATTGAGGAAGAAGTGGTGCGCCACATTAAAAAACTACTTTCCGAAATGCCCGAACAACGGCGTAAGGTATTCGAGCTTCACATGGAAGGATATTCGCAACAGGAGATTGCCGATAAATTGGACGTTTCTGTCAATACCATTAAAACCCACAAACTTAAGGCCCGTCAGTTTTTAAAAGCGCAGTTGAAGAATACACTGGGCTTTCTGCTTTTGTTTCAGATATAGTTTCAATCCCCCTCCACTCTCTATAAATCAAATCCACATTCCTTAATTTGTTCTTTAAACCATATTTATAAGCTTTTAAAACTTGATTCTAAGTTAAGTAATTGCTTTATAGGCATTGTGTTATGTTTATTAAAACGGGTGAGTTATCTTAAGTTATGGATAATTTTCCCCTTAACAAAGGGGGCGATAACTAAGCTTGTTCCATTTAAATATTTTCTCAGGAGGATTGCCAAATATGTAAATCAATCCCCCTAATAGTTTTATTACCTGAAACAAGATGACAACATGCCCCCTTCTCCAAGGGGGAAATGCCGCCAAATAAGCTATTTCAGTTTGTTTGTATTTAGTGTATGTGCGGGTAATGTATTGTCAAGTAGATGATTAAGGCTAGTTGGAAGAGAGAATGAACAAAAATCATTCAAAGGTGCCTTAGAAAAGGAGGAGTCTCAACTTATAGCTGTATACGGGAGAAAGAGAGTTGGAAAAATATATTTAATTGAAATCACTTCAGGCAAAGAAATTTTTTTTGAGCAAGAAGTTAAGCCTGATGAAGCATTGGTACTGGTGATAGTAACAGCCTTAGGTATTTAGAAGAATACGTACAATAATATCTTAACCGACCACCTGACAATGGATATTCTTTTCGAGGATCACTAACAGAACGTGCCATTCTGTTACTTAGTGGCTATAAGAAAATGCAACATTATTCCTTTAAATACCCTCTAACTCTCCCGAATACGAGTTCGGGACAGGCTCTAAAGGGGGAACCAGAACCCCCGAAGAGAGCCCATTGCCCTTTAGGGGTTAGGGCTAATAATGAAGAAATATTCAAAAAACAGAGAGTTTTCTTAAATGCACTACTTATGGAAAGTATACCCCCTTTAAAATGGGGGAGGATGAATATGGTTGCCCACTTCGTACAATTGTTGGTGGATTAATGAAGGACAGTTAAAAATAAAGTTCTAAATTGCTTTAATCTGTACTTAATTCGCAAAAATATCATATTAGCGTTCACCCCACCCCTACGTTTTAAACTCTTATAGTTAAAAGCATCAAAAATTAAAGCTGTGAGACAGGTAAATGAAGATATTAATTTAAGTAACAAACTCTTTTTGTACCTCAAAGATGAATTGTCATCGGAGGAAAAAGCAGAGGTGGAAGGTTTGCTTGAACAAGATGCCAAGCTTAATAAGTGGTTTCGGGAATTCCGCAAACAGGACAATATCGATCAAAGGGTTCGTGAACACCAACAGGTTGATGTAAACCAAAAATGGGCAGAACACCAGAAAAGAAAAGATTCGAAAAGGAACAAGAAACTTTTCCTGACTTGGATGAGTAGTGCTGCTTCGGTTATTGTGATTTTGGGTGTTAGCTGGTTTGTGTTTCAACAGGTGCAAAATAATAAACCACAACAACAAACCGTGGCAACCATTACCCCCGGAAGTACTAAAGCCGAGTTAATTGTTGAAGGCGGTAATCGTTATGTGCTGCCCGAATTACAGCCTGGGATTATTGATGAAGAGGGAACTGCCATCGAGCACAATGGGGAAGCTTTGAGTTATCAGACTAAACCAACCGAAGCCCAAAGGATGGCCCCCGTACATACTATTGTAGTGCCTAGGGGAGGTGAGCATCAACTGGTTTTGGCCGATGGAACCAAGGTTTGGCTAAACGCACAATCTACGCTTAAGTTTCCTGCATGGTTTAATGGCGATACCAGAGAAGTTGAATTAACCGGTGAGGCATATTTCGATGTACACCATAATCCTGACAGACCGTTTATTATCAATACTGAAAAAGTGGATTTGGAAGTGTTGGGAACAGAATTTAATATAAAAGCCTACGAGGACGAGCACGACGTAGCGACTACGCTGGTAGATGGGAAGGTAATTGTGAAGGTGCTTGATGGAGCACAGCAGCAGGTGATGCTTAAGCCGGGAGAACAAGCGGTTGTTTCTGAAAGTAAAATTAGGGTAGCAGAAGTAGATACTAAGCATTATACGGCCTGGAAAGACGGCTTGTTTATATTTAAAAATGAATCACTCGAGCATATGTTTCAACGTATGTCACGCTGGTACGATTTCGATATTTTCTTCTATAACCAAGGCATTAAGGAATACCCTTTTACTGGAAGTATAAAACGAACATCGGAAATAGAATCGATATTAACATTATTAGAACATACAAAACGTGTAAAATTTGAGATAAACAATAATACCATTCTGGTAAAGGAACAATAGAATAGAAATTAAACTTTGATTACAATCAATTTCAAGGCAAAAATTAACGAAAAATCGGAGTTTACTGTAGTAAATGAGAATTTTGAGGCGATTTTTAACGCAGAAATTGGAAGTAAGAAAGATTAATTTAAAGAAGAGAGGTATTGGCCGTACCTCCCTTCAAGAGTTATTACCAGAGTATTAATCTAGTAACCTTTAACATTTCAAAAGTATGAAAAAAATGTGTAAACGGGGCTTCCTATATCCTGTAGGGAGCAAAATGTTGCTTATTATGAAGTTAACAGTCGTCATGTCAATTATCTTTTGCCTGCAGGCAACAGCCTCCGGTTTTTCGCAAAACCAACGCTTGTCGCTTGAAGTTAACGATGTAAGTTTAGTTGACTTATTCGAGACATTGGAAGAAACGTCGGAATTCCACTTTATTTATTATACCCCCGACATTAAAGAACAAATACGCATTAGCGGTGATTTTAAAGATGCTTTTATCCAGGAGGTGTTGGACGAGTGCCTTCAAAACACGGGCTTGACATATAAAATAGTTCAAGACCATGTGATTATTAAAAAGGCACCAGAGGTAAGAAAAGAAGTGGTGCAACAACAACCTCAAACCATTACCATTAAAGGTAAAGTAACCGATGAGCGTGGTGAACCGCTTCCTTTTGTAAATGTGTATATCAAAGGCGAGACCAGGGGAGTTATCACCGACAAAGATGGGGAGTACGTCATCGAAATTGAAGATAAAGAGGGGATGATTTTGGTGGCTTCGTTTATTGGTTTTGTGACCAAGGAATTTGAAGTTGCGGGACGAACAGAAATAAATATCATGCTTAGTGGGGATATGACCGACTTAAGCGAAGTGGTGGTTACAGGATATCAAACCTTATCCCGAGAAAGAGCTACTGGTGCTTTTGATAAGTTATCTGTAGAACATATGGAAAAGCCATCGTCAAGTATATCAGAACGTTTACAAGGAACCATGGCCGGTGTTAACTCAACCATTAGGGCTGATGGTTCCATTGAGTTTGAAATTCGTGGACAAAGTAGTTTTTACGCGGATGCGCAACCGTTGGTGGTAGTGGATGGTTTCCCAATTGTTCAAAACTTGATGAAAGATCAATATGGTCAGGAAACCCTGCGTGTTGATCCATTTAGTACCATTAATCCCAATGACGTAGAGAGCATCACAGTACTTAAAGATGCAGCAGCGGCTTCTATTTGGGGCGCTAAAGCAGCCAATGGGGTAATAGTAATTACAACCAAAAAAGCTAAAAAAGGCAAGGCCAAAGTAGAATTTTCTTCATTCTGGAAAGTATCGTCTATGTTAGATTTGGATTACCTTGATCCTAGAGCCAGCAGTGCCGAGACTATTGAGTATGAAAAGAGTCAATTTACTAATGCCCTTGCTAATAATCCATGGACACTTCCTTTCTTTTCACCATCAAGTGCCGGTAGTTCGCAATCACAGGCCGTATTGCTGATGAATGAGCAACGCCTAGGCCGTATTTCTGAGGCTGATATGAATGCAGGTTTAACGGAGTTAGAATCTTTAAATAACAGAAAACAAATAGAAGACAATCTACTTCAGAATCTTTTTACTCAGCAGTATAACCTGAACATTAATGGAGGTAATGAGATGTTTTCTAATGCTTTGTCCATCATGTATGAAGATGGTAGAGATAATTTCCAGGGAAATGATCACGAAAAAATAATGGTTAACTTCCGCAACAATACTTCAATTACCGATTGGTTAGATTTTGAGTTTAGCGGAATGATGAACCATAAATCTCAGGATCGAAATGGCGTTCAATTATCAGATGCATCCAGCTACACTCCATATGGTTTGATTACCGATTTACAGCCATATGATATGTTGTTAAATAGTGATGGTTCGCAAACTAACCTTAATCATCTTCATTATTATACACCAATTATTGAGGAATTAGTGCCAACGGAACAATTTCCATACTCCGATTGGTCGTATAACCCAATACAGGAATTAAGTCAAAGAGACTTTAATACAAAAGAGATTAATGCCAGGGTTCAGGCTGGGTTAAATTTTAAGTTAATGAAAGGTCTTACATTTAATACTAAAATAGCATACGAACACCTGCAACGGACAAATAAAAATATCTATAAGGAAAACTCCTTTACTATGCGAAGTATGGTGAATGAAACATCTTCGTGGATCACCAATGCAGATATGAGCGTTGTTCCTTCTATGCCTAATGGAGGAGGAATGACAGAAAGTTCAACAACTATCAGGTATTATAACTGGCGTAACCAATTAAACTTTAACCGCACATTCAACGAAAAGCATGCCATTAACTTTATTGCAGGAACAGAAACTTCTGAAAATATTGTGGAAAGTGTTAATGAGGTAGACGTTTTTGGATTTTATAACGACGAGAGGATTAGCGTGGGAAGACTATTGGAGGACTATAGTTCGGCAACAAGTATGTGGTTAGGGTATCCTTTAACTTATGCTTCTTACTTTTATCCAATAAATATTGATGATCTGAGAGCATTTTCTTACAATACGTCCAGATTATGGTCGGTATACGGTAACATGTCTTATACTTTTAATGATAAATACAGTGTTACCGGAAGTGTACGTAACGATGCCTCCAATTTAGTGGCGGATGATCCAAAATATCGCTACTCGCCATTTTATTCAACAGGGGTGAGCTGGCAAATGGCTAAAGAAAATTTCCTTTCAGATCTTAGCTGGTTAGATCGTTTAACGGTGCGATTAACCGTGGGAGAAGGAGGAAACTTTGATCCAACCGTGTCATTTATGCCGCTATTGGCCTTGAGTGGTACGGCTGACAGATATACCAAGCAAACAACGGGTCGTGTATCAAGTTTTGGTAATCCCGATTTGCGTTGGGAAAGAACCCGAACTACTAACTTAGGAGTTGACTTTGCTGTATTAGGTTCCAAATTGAATGGATCGGTAGAAGTATATCGTAAGCGTGGTTATGATTTAATTGTAGACCAATCCATCCCATCTATGAATGGTACAACAAATCAGGATCTGAATAACGGAGTAATGATTAATAAGGGAATAGAGCTACGATTAGGTGCCGCCCTTCCTATTATGGGTAATGACATTAAGTGGTATGGTAACTTTAATTTCTCGTACAATAAAAACGAAATTACTGAGTTTTTTAGAACCACATATAGCCAGTATGCTTTATCGGGTGGAGGTACCTCTGCTTATTCAGAAGGAATGGATGCCAATACGCTTTGGTCGTTTGATTATGCCGGTTTGCGCAATGTGGGTACAGAGGCTGATCCGGTAATGAAACCAGTTGTGCAAGGTGTAGGGGATGATGTTTATCCAATTACTACCTGGGCTCCCGGGAGTGATGCCAGAGAATATATGGTGGCAGAAGGTACTACGGTTGCTCCATACATTGTTGGATTCCAGAATTCATTTAAGATATATGATTTTAACTTGTCGTTTTTGTTAACAGGTAAGTTTGGTCACAAATATCGTCGTCATAGCTTTAATTATGCACCGCTTTGGGGAGGCAATACCACAGTAAATGATTTGTATTCAGAGGTGAAAAATGGTGACCCTAATGAAATTGTGCCCATTCCTGAGAGTGAGAGTAGATATTATTTCTATGACAGGTTTGTACCTTATATGTCATATCTTACAGAGTCTGCATCTCATATAAGATTTCAGGAAATTAATTTAACCTACAATTTACCAAATCATATTACGCAAAAATTAGGGTTGAACGGAGTTCAAGCGTATGTTCAAGGAAACAATCTAGGGACAATGGTTTGGAACGATTATGACGAAGACCCTGAATATCCAATCGGAACTATGAAACCGCAAACAACTTATACTTTCGGTTTAAAGGTTAATTTATAATCACAACAAAAAGATTTTTACGATGAAAAAATATAATTTATTAATTTTAATAATGTTGTTGGTGCTCTCTGCTTGTGATGATTTTTTAAGCGAGCCACCGAGTAAATCAACATCTATACAAGTTTCCACTACAGAGCACCTGGATTTTTTGCTGAACAGTTATAACGAATTCTACCAGGAAGGAAATACTGATGTAATTTTTGGCAGTGATGATTTTGGTTTATTGGTATCATTATATGATAATAATCCTGCTGTATATGATGTTACGGTAGCCCAATATGCTACGTGGGATGTGGAGAACTTAGCTGTGCTTGAAGATCGACCTTATTATCCTGCAGAATGGGAGAAGATATATAAGGCCAACCTGGTATTAGACAACCTTGGCGATGTAACAGGGCCTGAAGAAGACAAAATGGCCCTTAAAGCAGAAGCGCACTTTATAAGAGCTTATAGTTATTACCAAATGGTGAATACCTATTGTTTACCATATGCTACCGAAAATATGGATGAACTTGGGTTAACCCTTAAGAAATCAACCAGCTTTGAGGAATCAAGTGCGAGGGTAAGTTTGCAGGAAACCTGGGATTTTATTGTTTCAGATCTAGAGGAAGCCTTAAAGTTGGACCGTGAATTAGAATTTATAGATGGAAAGTATCGTACCTGGAGAGCCAGTACTCCTGCAATAAATGCCTTTGCAGCAAGAGTGTACCTGACCATGGGTGATTATACTAAGGCTTTAACATATGCTCAGTCAGCATTGGACGATCACAGCGAATTGGTGGATTATAACACAGAAATGTCCTATACCGATCAGATTATAGAAGTAAAAGATGGCGATGGAAATCCATATAGATTGATGTATCCGTATACTTATGAAGGACAGGGCGCTACAGATATAAGAATGGCCTGGAAAGAGATGTACTATTTCCGATTTTTAAATAATGGATATTGGAACTATTTTCCATCGGAAGAATTGTTGGCTATTTATGATCAAACCAATGATTTAAGATATGTATACCACATGGTGGAAGGTTATTCTTATGATAGAGGCTGTACTATTAGCCATCCTGCTTATATTTTCTTCTTTGATAAAATACCAAGTGGACCTACTACAGCTGAAATGTTGTTAGTCAAAGCGGAGTGTCAGGCTCGTCTGGGACAATATCAGGATGGAATCAATACAGCAAATATCTTGCGTGCCAAACGGATGGATAATACTGCGTCGGCAGATGTAATTAACTTGTCAGCTGCATCACAGGATGAGGCAATCACCAAAATTCTTGAGGAACGAAGAAGAGAAATACCTTTTACACAACGTTTGTTCGATGTAAGAAGATATAACAATAACGATTATGCAGCAGACGATGTGGAAATGAAAAGAGAATTTTATCCTGTAGCTTCCACAGTGATTGAGGTATCTAAAGGTGTTCAGACACAGATTCTCGAAAAGAAATCCCGAAAATTTGCACGTCCCCTTCCGGATAGTGAGATTATTATCTCGGAAGGAGAATTAGAGCAAAACACTTATTAGTAATTTTGTAACTTATGAGACTATCTCAAAAGAAAATATAGATTACTTACTTTTTTAATTCTTCCCCTTCCCGCAAACTTGCCGGAGGGGGAAGTACCACACCTCAGGCGTGGTGATGGGGGTGAAAGGTTTCTCTTAAAGATTGGCATTAAAGATGTTGGTGATTAATCTTCTATCTCTCTTATCAAGGCATATAGTCTTCTTATAAAACTGATTCTTATTCAAAACATTATAATACCATGCTTAAAAGTTTTTTTATAGCTCTAGCCCTTGTTGCGCTTATATTTTCGTGCCAGCAGAAACCTGAATTTGATCCTTCGTCAATCAGTGTATTATATGTGGGGTATCATCCAGGTAAACCCATGCCCGAAAAAGCGCCTACAAGCTGGACATCGCAAGAACGTTTTGCCAAAGAGTACAAAACGCGTATGCCTGCCTTTATGAGTTATTTAAAGCAGTATTTTAATACCGTAGATAGTATTGATTGCAGAGAATATACAGCCGATTTATCGGCCAAATACGATGTTACCATTTTTGATGAGAATGTAAAACCGATTAAAGAGCGGGTAATTCATACCGACCCTGAAACGGGTGCGTTTTTAAGCATGGAACCAGCCATTTATTTGCCCGACGATTACCATCATGCTTCTTTATTTATTGGACATCCTGCCCGTAATCTGGGATCAACCCTGGGCTCTAAACTCGATTGGTATTGCCTATGCCTGGATAGACATGCTCACCATACAAAATTAAATCATGAAATTTTCAAAGGGCCTTTTGAGGTTAATCCTACCATAGAAAACCGTCCAACACCAAAACCTATATTGAAATCCTGGGATGGAGGTGATATGCCTGCCGAAATACCCATGTGGGAAGTCAATACCGAAGGTTATCACGATGAAAAAGGATATCGCATTGGGATGGTATCACGTGGCTGGGGTTTTGAAGATTCACCTGATGCCGAAGTAATTTCAAGCGGCGTTTGCGACAAGCAGAAAACAGCTGTGGCCATTGGTCGACATGGGAATCATTTTCTGTGGGGCTTTGCCGGTTCACCCGACTATATGACTGATGAAGCCAAACAGGTATTTGCCAACGCCATAGTTTACACCTATAAACACAAGGACGATAAATTTATAGCGAAAAAATATAACGAGCGTATTGCCACAAAGGTGTATGCCGATGAACTTCAGTTTTATACTACAGAGAAGAGTTATCAGGAAAGCGTAAAGTTCTACAAAAGTTGGAATGCCGACATGACAAAGAGGTCGAACGAAATAAAGGAAAAACAAGCTAAAGGTGATGAGTTAAATGAAGAGGAAAAAATGATGCTTGGGTTTAGACCTCAACCCATTTTAACCCGTGAACAATATCTTCAAAAGAACATTGGCAGAAACAGTTGGAGTAAAGAAACTGGTTTAGATACCGTAAAAATCGTAAACTTCCTCAAAGAAAATCGTCCCTACTTTTATTCTCAGCCAGATGGTTTTTACGATCTGCAAGTAGATGAAGATGCGAAGAGTTTGGGCATTGCCAATGATGACATTAAAATATTAGATGCAGCGATCTCCTTGCTGGAAGAAGGTAAAGATATTGAAAAGGCCAAACGCTTATTGTGGCGTTATACCATCGAAGATTTTGCAACAGCCAATGAATGGAGAGCCTGGTTTAACAAGTATAAAAGCGAGATGTTCTTTACTCAATCGGGTGGCTTTGTATGGTTAATTAACGATCCTGATGCCAACCCTGATGTTAAACCTCGAAAGGATGATGAGCTGGTTGCCAAGACTAAAGAAAGCAAAAACGAATTAAAGCTTGATGAACCAACACATGCCGAGCCGGTTAGTGTTGGAGCCATTTTGGTAGAGGGTGAAAGAGAAGGTGAAAAGCAAGTGGTGATAAAAACCAAAATTATGGAAGGCTATCATATTTACGCCTTCGTTCCAGCCGGGGAAGCCTACATTAAAACAGAACAAGGTATTGAATTGCCCAAAGGAGTTAAGTTGGTGGGTAGTTGGGATAAATCATCTCCGGCACCATATCCCGGCAAGGATAAGATTATGATTTATAAAGATCAAAATACCTTTAAGCATAAGGTAAAAGTGGATGCCAACGTAACAAAGGGAACCACCATAAAATGTTGGTTGTATTACCAATGCTGTAATGCCGACATTTGCTTTCCGCCTAAAAAGAAAGAAATCGTACTAACTCTATAAAGCTTAATCATGAATACTTCATTTAAAAAGTTATTGTCATTTTACTTACCTATTAGTTTGTTGTTTTTTGCCTGTACAGAAAAGCAACCTGCAAATTATGCCATCATATCAGGGACAATAAAAAGTGTTGGCGATAGCGAAGTTAAACTGAGTTCAAAATTCACCAGTATTAGTATGGACACAGTACCTTCGATTAATCGTAGTTTAAAAATAAATGATGCTGGAGTATTTGTGGATACGGTGTTTATTAATGGACCTCGAGAGTTTTCCTTAGGGAAGGATCGAGACTGGGTCGGATTCCTGATTCAGCCCGGTCAACATTTAAAAATTACCGCCGATGATGATGATATCAAGAACACCAGTGTTTTCTCGGGAGACGGAGCTGGTGTAAATACCTACCTATTTAAGAAAGCAAAAATTGCTGATCGAATTGACAACGAATACCGCGAAAGTCGTGGCAACAATGAAGCTATCTTCAAGCAAAAACAAGAAAGGTATTTTAATGAAAAAATGGATCTGTTGAATTCAAGTGAAGGATTACCTGAAGCCTTTGTTGCTGATCAAAAAAAGGATATTCAATACGATAAACTGATGTCTTATATTTCATATGCTGAAATGTACAAGAGGAATTTAGGCAACGACGCTCCCGAATTATCTTCCGATTTTCTTGATGTTTTATCCGGGGTAAATATGCAGGACTACAGTGAATTTCAGCGTTCAATCACTTACCAATTTATGTTGAGGAGATATTATAATTATCAATACTCAAAAGTAGTGGATAATGTTTGGGAAGCCGACCCGGTAAAACAGCTTGAACGAATTGCCGAACTGGTTAGCGATAAAAATATAAAGGATGAATTATTTATCATGTACGCCAAATTTGCTATTCCCCGAACCCCCGATTTACAGAATTATTACAATTTCTTTATGGCGAATGTCTCAAATAAAGTGTACCAGGATGCTGTCACCATCCAATACAAAGACTTAATGGCCACTCAAGCTGGTCAACCATCGCCTGAATTTGTCGATTATAAAAACATTGATGGAAGTACAAATTCATTAAGTGATTTCCGTGGCAAATATGTTTATATCGATGTATGGGCAACCTGGTGTGGCCCCTGCAAAGCTGAAATCCCTTTCTTAAAAGAAGTAGAGAAAAAATACCATGATAAAAACATAGAGTTTATAAGCTTATCTGTTGATAAAGTTGAAGATACTGAAAAGTGGGAAAAATTTGTTAAGGAAAAAGAATTGGGTGGCGTTCAGTTAATTGCGGATAAGGATTGGAACTCGGAATTTGTACAGAAATATCAAATTAAAGGAATACCACAATTTATTCTAATTGACCCCGATGGTAAAATTGTTCAACCAAGTGCACCGCGCCCGTCCGATCCTAAACTCGTTGAACTATTCGAAAAACTAGAAATCTGAACCTTTAAAAAATAATTATGCGACATCTAATATTTATTTCGTCACTTCTAGCAGTAGTTTTCTGGGTTAGCTCCTGTGTAGTTCAGGAAAAGGAAGTGGAAAAATCTGATTTGAATATCCTTTATGTTGGCGTTAATCCTGAAAAAGGTTTGTCAAAACGCGATTCGATGTACTCACAACATAAAGAACGTGTATTGGAATTGCAACAAAAACGTTCAGCCGATTTTGAAACTTTACTAAAGCAATATTTCAATACCGTAAAAGTTGTTTACTCTGAAGATTTTAAAGAACAAATGTCGGCGGAATATGATGTTACTATAATCGATGATTATTTGCCAGTGCTGTCAGGAGGATATATCAAAAATCCCGAAACTGGTGAGATAACCGGGTACGAAACAAGAAAATATTTGTCAGAAGAATACGATGCTGCTACACTTATGATTGGAGAACCATCCGCTTTTACAGGAGAGGGGCGACAGTTAAAAATTGACCATTTATGTTTATGCCTGGATGCGCATGCTCATAGTATGAAGCTGGAACATCCAATATTTAACGAACCATTCAAGGTCGATATTTCTTACGAAGACGTTAAGCTAACCGGCAATTATCATGTTCGTTATGGAGGCAGAAACCTGAAAGAGACTATGCCAATGTGGCGTATCCAAACCGAAGGTTATCGTGACGAAAAAGGATTTCCGGTTGGTCTTGTTTCAGCGGGATATGGATTTGACAATGGAATGGATGCAGAGTGGATTTCAAGCGGAACCTGCGATAAAGGGATAGAAGCAACCGCTATTGGTCGCCATGCCAACTTTTTGCACTGGGGATTTGTAGCTGCGCCGGAATATATGACCGAGAGTGCTAAAATGGCTTTTGTTAATGCGATTCATTATATAGCGCCTTTCAAGGGAGCTAAGCAAATAACCCGTAAAATTAAAGGCACCATGCTTCGCCCTTATATTAGAGAGCAGCAGTGGACATTGTCTGACGAAGGTTCATCGCGTTGGCTGGCTTATATCGAAGAAGGGGCTAAAAAACAAAGAGAGCAGAAAAAGAAGTTTCAGGCCAAAAAAGATGCAGGGGAAACATTAACCGAGATGGAAGAAATGATGCTTCAAATGCCCGACAGAAAAGAAACCCGTGCATGGAGTATCCGTCATGAGCCACAAGAAAGAAAAGACAAGTTTGGTGAGGACTGGGCTGCTTATGAGAATTACTACAAGCAAAACATGGATTATTTTTATGCGATAGGAAACAGATATAACGTTGCTGTAGATGAAGATGCCAAAGTTTTAGGTATTGCCAATAGTGATATCAAAATATTGGATAAAGCAGTAGAAATGTGGCAAAAAAAGGGAGATGCTGAAATGGCTCAACGCATCTTAACTCGTTATACCAGGGAATCTTTTACAACAGCTGATGAGTGGTCGACTTGGCTAAAAAAACACCATAGCAAGCTATACTTCTCAGAGGGTGATGGGTATAAATACATCGTGTTGCCATAATAACCAGGAACGGTTCTCTATAAGCAAGCTGTAAGTCAGAACCTTTCCCTAAGGCAAAGCTGTACGTCTGTCCCTATAACGAGCACGCGGTTATACCCTCGGAGTGCGACTCCGAGTAGTACCCCGGGTTATTAATAAAAAATAGATACCAATGAAAAAAGCAATTTTATTTACAGTAGCAGTTCTGGCAATACTGACCATTATAAGCTGCTCCCAACCAAAATATGATGGTTACACCATAACGGGTACCGTAACCGGTGTTGAACAAGGCTGGGTAAAACTATACGAGCAAAACTATACAGACCGTAGCCAGCCCATCAACTATATTGATAGTGTTCAGATAATTGATGGAGCATTTGAATTTAAAGGAAAGGTAGAGCAAGCCGATCAGGTAAGTATCCAGTTTGGAAAAGAACACTACTCGTACTTTATTTTAGAGAACTGTGCGATGACACTTGATGTCACGGCTATGACAAACGAAAGAGGACACGGAGAAGTGGAGATGAAAGTGAGCGGTTCTAAGCTTAATGATTTGCTGGCGGTGCAGGATGCAATAGAAGACAGTCTGTTTAATCAGGAGAAGTACAGCATATTAAGCGAATTACGAACAGAGATGATGAAGGCCTATGACTCTAAAGATGAAGCTTTAATTGAGAAATACAAAAAGCGTTTTGCTAAATATCAGGGATTAAGTGACGAGCGTTATGCCGAAAGAAAAAAGATAAAGATCGATTACGTTAAGCAAAATCCTACTTCGGTACTTGCTCCTTATGTATTAAGCTTTCAGTTTAGCGAAGGACGTATGACCAAAGAAGAAATGAAGGAGATCTATCCCTTATTTCAAGGAGAAGCTAAAAACACAGCTATGTACCGCTATTTTGCAAAAACGTACGAAGAGATATTTGAAAAATTAGGAGAAGGTGCTACTGCTCCTGATTTTACCCTTCCAACTGTTGATGGAGGTACGTTGACTTTATCAAAAGTGAAGGGCAAATATATCTTTCTTGATTTCTGGGCAAGTTGGTGTGGTCCATGCCGGGCTTCATTCCCTCACTTAAAAGAAGTGTATGCCAAATACCATAAAGATGGTTTTGAAGTAGTGGCCGTTGGTACCGCTGATGTGGGTGCAAAATGGAAAAAAGCCATTATCAAAGACGAAACAGTTTGGAACCATGTGTTCGATGGTGATCCTGATGCGGAAGGAAAAGGTAAAAGCCCATACGGAGAAGTAGCAAAAATGTATGGTGTTCCTTTCTTACCTACCACCTTTTTATTGGATGAAAACGGGACTATTCTGGCCCGCCAGTTACGTGGGGAAGATTTAGATAAAAAAATGGAAGAGTTGTATGGCTATTAAAGGTATGGGGCTGGCGACAAAAGGAGCCTGAATTATCCTACAGAAATATTTCCAGGTCAGTAGTAATAACTAAATTAAAATATAAATAAATGAAATTACGTCATATAATCGCATCAGCTATACTGTTAGTTAGTATTTCATGCGGAAAAACTAAGACAGAAGAAACAGGCTATGTGAGTGCCAAAATACAAGGTCATGTATCAGGATTTGATAAGCCAATCGGCTTTTGGGTAAACGGAATTAATACCCAGTTAGATTTAGATGGCAATGGTAATTTTGCTTTTCAACATGATTCCATCGCCGAGGGAACATACACCCTTTCCTTTGGAAACGAAGAATCATTAGCTGTCTACTTAAAACAGGGAACCAATCTGGTTTTAGATATTGATGTTAATAAAATTAAAGGCAGAGATAAAAAGGCTGTTTCTATTACCGGCGAAAATGTAGAAGAAACACAACTGCTTTATGAGTTAAAGGTTAATGCACCTTCATATCAATATGACAGGGTTGCATACAAAGAGGTTTATCTTCCAAAAGTTGATAAAAAAAATCCGACAGAGTTCGAAGCTTATCAGTTGGAATTGATGGAGAAAGAAAGAGCCATTGTTAAAAAATACGTTGATAATAAAGAGATACGAGAAGCTTTCCTTGAGGTTTATAATGTTGAGTTATTATTGAATTACAATTTTAAGTTCAAACTTTACGAAAGAAATGTAAAGAGGTTTAATCCGGATAAAGACTGGAAAGTTCCTGCAAAGTTTAAGGCTTATTTTAAAGATGAAATACCCCAGAACGATTTCGACTTGTATCATAAGAGCTCGCGTTATGCCATGTATATAAGAGAAGGCTATTATAATGAAATGCATTCTGTATTATCTAAATACCAGCGAGAGTCAATGGAATATTTTAAGGCAGAGATTGCTTATTTAGATACTTGCAGCTTTCCTGTATTGATAAAAGATGATATTACTAATGGTCTTGTCATTAGCTATATGAGGGCAAATGATAGTGAAATTAGGACATATTTAGAGAGCGAGATCTATAAAAAAATAAAAGATGCCGCAGTTATAAAACGATTTGAAGACTTCAAGGCTGGGGAAAATGCTTATGCCGATGGTAAACCTGCCCCGCAATTTACACTGACAGATATTAACGGCAAAGAAGTTTCATTGTCTGATTTTAAAGGAAAAATGCTCATGATGGATTGTTGGGCTACCTGGTGTGCGCCTTGTATCAAGGGAATTCCTAAATTCAATAAGCTACGAGAAAAATATAAAGGAAAGAACATAGAGTTTGTACTTGTTTCTGTGGATGAAAATGTAGCCTTATGGAAGAAGAAGGTAAAAGAAAACAAGAACAACATGTACCCTGGAATACAGTTAAATACCTCCATCAATAACAACACCTTCAAAAAAGATTTGATGGTTCAGGGGATTCCTCGTTACATATTAATTGGAGCGGATGGCAATATCATTCGTCGAGAAGCTCCACATCCAGGTTCTGAAGAATTGTATGCACTGATTAATGATAATCTGTAGGTTAATAGAGGAGGTTGCAAAAGTAGCCTCTATTCCCATGTCTTTGACATGGTACTTCCCCCGACCTTGGGGTCAAGGGAAGAGCTGATTTACACGGTGTAAAAAATGGTTTTTCAAATAAAACTGTTTCTCTCAAAGAGTGTATCTGGTTCTTCCCCTGGTTTTGAGACCGGGGGAAGTACTCCGCAGCAAGCGGAGGGATGGGGGTATATGTTGCAAATAGGAGATATTTACCAATGGCTGCCGAACAAATTTTTCGTGTTATATAGTGCCTGCAAGAAAACTTAACTTTTCCCTTACGCACACCCTCTGACTCCCTAAAGGGAGAACCTCCAACTCGCTAAGTGTGAACCAATTCCCCTTTAGAGCCTGTCCCGAACTTGATTCGGGAGGTTAGGGGTGAATAGTAGGAGTATTTCATATTTTAAAGAGTTTTCTTGCAAAGACTATATAGGATAAAATACTATTTTATACCATGAAGTTAAGCTACGATGCAATCGTACCTAAGCTTCAATTAAAACTAAAAAAATGAAGATTAAAACACTAGCAATTGCATTAAGTTTTACGCTGTTATCGCTTTGCAATATCAAAGCGCAATCCTACAAAATATCTGGCGAAATAAAAGGTTTAGATGTAGATACCGGATATATTTATGTTGAAGATGCTAATGCAGAAAGAGGATATCGGTTTGAAAAAATCCCTTTTGAGAATGGTAAATTCAATTATGAGGCAGAAATAAAAGAAACACAAGTGGTGACGGTTTCCTTTAGGTCGGATGCCTTAACAAAGAAAGTTGGAAGGGGTATTATTCCTGCAAAGTCGGCATTGCTCCAGTATATTGCCTACCCCGGAGCGAATATAAAAATAAAAGGACAGGCAAGCGATTTTTGTGATGCGTATCCATACGGGGATAAAGAAAACGAAGTATTGACCGATATGAATAAGTGGATTTATCCATTAATGAATGAAATGGCTAATTATAGCGTAAGCAATGCTGTAGATTCAACGCTAACTGAAGCGCAGAAGGAAGTCAATAACAAAAAAGCAGAGAAACTATTTGATGAGGTTCTTCAAAAAAAGAAAGATTTTCTGGAAAGTAATGCTTCCACAGTGGCAGGTCTTTGGTTAATGGAAGATATGATTATCCGTTCTCAGATTGAAATTGAAAAAGTAGCCGAGTTAATGGACAAAGTCGATAACAAGTACATCGACCTAACTTATTATAAAAAGGTTTCTGCCAGAGTGAAGGGTTTTAAAGAAACGGGTGTAGGAATGATGGCTCCTGAAATTAAAGGGATCAACTTATTGGATAATTCCAATTTCAACTTAGAATCATTACGAGGTAAATTTGTAATTGTGGATTTTTGGGGAACCTGGTGTGGCCCCTGTGTGGCCGGCATGCCCGAAATGAAAAAGTTTAGGGACGAATATAAAGACAGACTTCAGATTGTTGGGTTAGCGAAAGACAGAAATGCCGAGGTTGTGAAAAAAATGATGGATAAAAAAGGCGTTGACTGGCCAAATATAATGGTGGGCGAAGACGACCAGGATTACGTTGCCAAGTACAACGTACAAGGTTACCCCACCAAAATATTGCTCGACAGAAACGGAAAAATACTAATGCGCTCGGTAGGTGAATTAGAAGGTTTTTATGAGGAAGTGGAAAAACTGATGGGAAAGTAGAAAGATGATAGGTTTGGTTGAGGATTTCGCGATATGATAAATGAAGAATAAAACCATAAAAAATAAGATAATGAAGAGTATTTTAATAACATTTTGTGTAACAATAGGGTTTATATCCTGCCAAAAACCATTACCAAAAACAGTTCACCTTTATGGGGAACTCAAAAATTTTGGTACAGAATTATCTATGGGCAAGCAAACCCCTGAAGGATATATTTTAAGAGAAGGTGAGACTATAACCCCGGATGCACAGAATAAGTTTGACATTACTTTTGAATTGGATGCACCTGCCTACTTTAGATTAGGAAGAAATACCCTTTACCTAACACCTGGTGATGAATTAGAAGTGTTTTGTGATATGAATGATCCCAATGCCGGAAGTTTTAAAGGTGATGGTGCGCTTGCCTGTATGTATTTAAGAGCAAAACCGTTTCCTAAGGGAGGATCTTATATTGGCAGGGAGTTTTTTGAACCCGATACCGATTTTCCAAAAGTAAAGGAGTTGCTGGAAGTGAAAATTTCAGAGGCTTTACAAAAATTAGATACCTTGTCGGGCGTGAGCGAACAATTCAAAAAAATGGAATACGGGCGTATTCAGTTTGACGCTGCAAATTCATATTTCTCCTATTCTAATTATGCTACGTATTATTTGAAAATACCTCAGGATCAAATTAAAAGTTTTTCAGATAGTGCAAATGCTTATTTTAAACCAACCGTAAAAAAATACCTGAAGCTTGGCGGAGATGCAGATTATCTAAACGTAGATACCTACAGAAGTATTTGTGATGTTTGTGTTGAGGAATTGGGTGAAGAAAATGTAGATCAGGCTATCAAAGACTTTATTAGTACCTTTAAACTAAATATGACACTTTCGTCAAAAGGTCCTATTGAAGAAGTATTGGAAGAAAAGAAAAAAGTAGAGGAAGAAGTACTATTGCCGGAATACAAAGAAATTATTAGCAAGGCATTTAGCAAATATGATGCCCTTATGCCAGGTATGCCTGCGCCTGAATTAGCTTTTAATACTGAAGATGGTAAGGCTACACCATTAGCCAGCTTAAAAGGAAAATTGGTGGTAATTGATGTGTGGGCAACCTGGTGCGGGCCATGTATTGCTGAATCCCCTTATTTCGAAAAATTAGCGAAAAGATATGGGAACGAAGCGGTTGAGTTTATCTCCATCAGTATAGATTCAAGTGATAAACCCTGGAAGAAGTATTTGGCGAAACACGAAAAAAAATCGAAGCAGTATATTTGTAACCGAACGAATTTTGCGAAGTATGAACTGTTTGGAGTTCCGCGTTTTATGATTATCGACAAACAAGGAAACTTTATCGATGCCTTTGCTCCTGCTCCATCCAATGAGCGTTTTGAAGAATTGATCAAACAAAATATTTAACAGATAAAGAAAATGAAAAAACTAAATTTTTTACTTAGTATACTATCTATCCTAATGATGGTATCATGCTCTCCCAAGGAGGAAATTGACTATGCTATTGTAAAAGGAACCATCCAGAATAATGATGCTGGCAAATTATGGATAAGAGATGTAGATAGGGAGACTACTGAACTTAAAGTAAATGAACAGGGTGCTTTTGTGGATACTATTAAAGCGGGTGAGTTCAGCTTTATTTACGAAAGAAATTATGCGGGCTTATATGCGCTTGCAGGCAGTGTTATTGAAATATCGGTAGATGCCAAAGATTTTGACAATACGTTAACTTTAGGGGGCGACTTGGTTTCATTTAACCAATATTTAATAACTAAAACAAAATTGAGTAATGATGAAAGAGCCAAAATGCAGGAGACATTTACCTTGGAAGAGACTGCATTTATGAAGGTAGCCAAAGAAAACACCGCGGCTTTAATCAAGGAGTTTGAAAAAGTTACGGGTATTCCTGATTCACTAAAAGAACTGGAGAAAAAGTCGGTTGAAATGAAATATTATTCCGACCTGGCCATGTATGTTAGTTATTATCCATATATGTCGAAAGATAATAGCTATAAACCATCAGAAACGTTATTGGCAGAATTGGATAAAGTTAACCTCGATGATGAAAAGCTATATAGATATTCATCAGATTATTACATGTTTACCAGAAATTATTTATCTATTAAAGGTAACCAACTATATAAAGAGGAAGGTTTGTCCTCGGAAGTTCTTGGTTTTTTCAAAGTACTCAACACTTTAAACAGTCAGTATGTAAAGAATAAATTAGGTCATATTACCATGCTTCAAAGGTTGGCAGATGCCGAAGATAAAGATGCCTTATATGAGGAGTTTAAAAAGTGCTGTAATGATGAAAAGTCTATAACTGAAGTTACCGAACTATATAATAAGGTTGGTAAATTGGATAAGGGCAAACCATCGCCAAAGTTTGTGGATTACGAAAATTGCGCAGGTGGGACTTCGTCGCTTGATGATTTTAAGGGCAAATATGTATACATCGATGTATGGGCAACCTGGTGTGGTCCTTGTCGTGCTGAGATACCTCACCTGAAAAAGGTTGAGCACAAATATCACGGTAAAAAAATTGAGTTTGTCAGTATCTCGGTGGATGTGGAAAAGGACAAAGAGAAGTGGAAGAAGATGGTGGCCGACAAAGAGCTCGGTGGGGTTCAGTTGATAGCCAATAACAAAGAATTTACCGATGCTTATGCTGTTTCAGGTATACCGCGCTTTATTCTAATTGATCCGGAAGGAAATATTGTATCTAAAAGCGCGCCTCGTCCGTCCAATCCTGAACTGATTACCCTTTTTAATGCGTTAGGTATTTAGTAACTGCAAAAAAATCAAGTTCTTATGTCTTTGATATGAAAACTTCCATGACAAAGCCTGCTCCGTGTTAGCGGAGGCCTTCAATTAGTTTGAAACAAAGGACTTTACTAATCGTAAATGACTGTTTCGAAAATGGGAGTAACACAGTATTTGGCGTTTTCCTGCAATGATTATTATTGTTTTGTGAATTTGTTCGAGAATCCCGGTCAGCTTAATGGCCGGGATTATTTGCTTGAACAAAGCTACTCAACAAGCGTTTTTGTATGTAGTCAGAATTGTTTATTATAGCAACATCAATTAATTGACGGTATAAATTCCAATGCAAAACCAATATTCATTAAATAAGGCCAATAAATCAATCGCTGTGCTTCCTTTTGTGAATATGAGCCCGGACGTTGATAACGAGTATTTTAGTGATGGTATTTCTGAAGAAATCATCAATGCCTTAACCCGGGTTGAAGGTTTAAAAGTCATTGCCCGAACTTCTTCCTTTGCCTTTAAAGGTAAGAATATCGATATACGCACTATTGGCAAGGAATTGGGAGTAGCAACCATTCTTGAAGGAAGTGTTCGAAAGTCCAATAACCAGGTGCGGATAACTGCCCAGTTAATTAATGCTGCCGACGGCGTTCATTTATGGTCGGATAATTTTGACCGACAGCTGACAGATATTTTTCAATTACAGGATGAGGTTAGCCTTTTAATTGCCGATCAGGTTAGAGGGAATGTGGGACACTTTGATATTCAGGATCACCTGGTAGATCAAAGTACCATAAAGGTGGATGCCTACGAATTGTTCTTAAAAGGAAGATACTTTCAGTTAAAATGGACCCCGGATAGCATAAAAAAGGCCGTTGAATATTATAATGGGTCTATCAAGATTGATCCAACATATGCCAGGTCGTACTATGGTAACGTGCAGTGCTATGGCCTATTGGCTGCCTGGGGATTTATGGATGCCCGGGAAGGATTTGAAATGGCGGGAGCGAATTTTTTAAAGGCGAAGGAATTAGATACGAAGCTTCCGGAATATTCGATGTCCTATATCGGAAAGAGTTTTTGGGGCGATTGGGATTTTGAATCAAGTTACAGGCAACTGTCACAATGTTTGATGGAATACCCTAAATATTCGGATGCGTTGGAGGCCATGGCAGAACTTTGCATTGCAAATGGCTATTTTTCAATAGCTGAAATATATATCAAGAGGGCACTTGAGGTTGATCCGCTTTCGCCTAATCATCATTATACCTTAGGTAACGTTAACTATCTTCAAGGAAACTTTGAAGAGGCACTGGTACATATCGACAAGTGTTTGCGTACTACACCCGAGTTCAAACTGGCTGTTGAACTAAAGGCCATGTGTTTAATTTGGTTGAACCGAAAACATGATTTTAAGGCATGTCTTGGCAACAGGAAAGATATCCAGCTGCAGGAACTGCTGTTTGATGCTGTAAATGATGAAAACTACGAAATGGATAAATCCATCCTGGAGTCATGGAGGAATGTCGCCGCAGATAAAAACCAACTGGTTCCTTACGAGATATTTATTCTGGCTAATTCCAATCATGAAGATGAGGCAATGGAATTACTTTGGCAATATGTGGCGCAAAAACGCGGACAAATCATCAATTACAGGTACGAGCCTTTTTTGTATAAACTGAAAGAAAGAAAGGATTTTGATGCACTTTATCAGGCCCACTTAAAAATAAACGAAATGCCCCAAATACCCTTGATTAAGGATAACAAAGGGAGTAAGCTGAATGAATCTGAGCTGGAGCTTAAAAAAGAAAAACTAGAGGTTTTTATTAAAGAAAAGCAACCTTTTTTGAATGCACGCTTATCTTTAACCAGCCTGGCTGAGGAAATTAATCTTCATCCCAATAAATTATCATACCTCATTAACGAAAGTTACCAGTTAAATTTTAATGAGTTTATTAATCAATATCGCTTACAACACTTCAAACAAATTGCGGTAGATCAAAAATTTGCTCACCTAACCATTCTCGGGTTGGCCTATGAAAGCGGATTTAATTCTAAAACCGTTTTTAATGCCTTTTTTAAAAAAGCGGAAGGCGTAACGCCCGGAACCTGGCTAAAATCGGCCAGAACTGCTTAGTTATCCAAAGTACGGATTTTCACCACTGACGTGCTGATTTTCACCTTTTAGTCCATATTTACAATTTCGGACGCATAGGTCTTTTTTAGGCCGCATCTTTGTATTGTCAATTAATTTTAAAAATTATAAACAATGCAATTCAATTTTAAAAAAACACTGTTACTAGGACTTTTGATGTGTGTATGTGCCATCAATCTACTAAACGCTCAATATAGCGAAGAAACTACGCTTGAGGCGAGAAAAGAAACCAGACATGCCTTTAATGCATGCCCATTTGGGGTTGCTTTTGGTATTGTCTCTGCTAATTACGAATACCTGTTAAAACCCAATCATGGGATTATGGTTCGTTTCGATTACGAAGGCATTCCTAAAACCTATTCCGATGCTAATATTGATGCCAATGGCAAGGCGGTGGTGCTGAATTACCGGTATCATATCACAGCGGGTATGGAAGGTTGGTTTGCGGGTGCGTACGGAAGATATCGCTGGTACAATGGCGAAGGAAAAATTGACAACACCAATTTTGATTTTGAATTGCCGGATTTTACTTTTGGATTAAATGCCGGTAAACGATGGGTTTGGGAGTGTGGATTGACAGCTACTGCAGCCTTTGGTTACGGTGTGTCCTGGAAAGATCGTAATGTTCATAATTCAACCCCGCAAGTTGAAGCTGCCATTGATGTATTTGAAGAGAAATACGATTTTATCAATCCTTTTATGGGAGAACTTTCTATAGGTTATACTTTTTAATCAATACAAGTTATGAACTGCCTTTATACTTTAACGATAGCCATATTTATTTCAGTTAATGCGAGTGCCGAGCAGAATCACAAAGGCTATAAAAAGACGAAAAAGTACTTTCAAAAAGAACTGAAAAAAGATGATGTGCATAATGCCTGTTTATCCGTCTATTCTCCAGGCAAAAAAATTAGCTGGAGCTTTTACGGAGGTGATTATAAAGATGGTAGTCAGGTTTCATCTGAAAACCCATTTTACCTGGCCAGTATCGGAAAAACATTTACTGCCACCGTTATTCTGCAACTAACAGAAGAAGGTAAGCTAAAATTAGATGATACCATAGGGCAGTATCTTTCGTGTGAAGTGATGGAGGGTTTGCATATGCTAAACGACACTGATTATTCTAATGAAATAACCGTCAGGCATTTGCTGCAACATACATCCGGATTGCCCGATTATTTTGAGGGGAAAACTAAAGATGGTTCACCCAATATGATGGAAATGCTTTTAGTTGAGCCCGAAAAACTTTGGGAGCCCAATGAGTTAATTGTATTCTCAAAACATAAAATGGCACCTAACTTTAAACCAGGTACTGATTATCGATATACAGACACTGAGTATATTTTGTTGGGGTTAATCATCGAAAAATTGAGTGGTAGAGCCTTGTGCGACGTTTTTGAGGAACGTTTTTTTAAGCCCTTACAAATGCATCATACGTACATGAACCTAAGGTCTAAACCCCTTAAGCCCACAAGCAAAATAGCAGAAATGTATGTAGGTAGGATTGAAGTTAGTGCATTGAAAAGTTTAAGTGCCGACTGGGCCGGAGGAGGACTTGTTAGCACAACAGAAGACATCAATAAATTTCAAACCGCTTTATTTACTGAAAAATTGATTTCAAATGTATCTTTGGAATTTATGCAAAATTGGATACCGGAATCAAAAAGTATGTATTATGGTTTAGGGTTGAGAAAATTTGAGCTAAGGGAGATGTTTCCAATGCTGCCAAAGCTTACTTTAATAGGCCATTCCGGAAGTACAGCCTCCTTTATGTATTACTGTCCTCAGTTGGATGTCTACTTATCGGGAACACTTAACCAAACCAATCAGGTTAAGGAGTCCGTACTGTTAATGGTAAAGATATTGTTGCAACTCAAATAAATAATACCGAGATGAATATAAATAAAGTGGTTATTGCAGGTTCAACCGGGTATTTGGGCAAATACATGGTAAAAGAGTCAATTCAAAGAGGATTGCCTACTATTGCAGTGGCCCGTAACACCAATAAGTTGTCTGAAGTAAACTCCCCCAATCTGTTAAAACTTAGGGTCGACTTTAATAAACCTACAACTATCAGCAGCGCACTTGTCGGTGTGGATACCGTCATATCCTCGTTAGGGATAACGCGGCAAAAAGACGGCCTGACCTATATGGATGTGGATTACCAGGCGAATGCCAATTTATTAAAAGAAGCCAAGAAAGCCGGTGTTCGGAAGTTTATCTATATATCCGTGTTGAATGGCCAAAACATGCGACAACTCAAAATCTGCGAAGCCAAAGAAAGATTTGTGGATGAACTAAAAGCATCCGGATTGGAATACTCGATTATTCGACCTACCGGTTTTTTTTCTGATATGAAGGATTTCTTGGATATGGCTGCAAAAGGAAAAATTTATTTGTTCGGAGATGGGAAAAAACAAATGAACCCTATTCACGGTGAAGATCTGGCTAAGGTGTGCCTTGATGCAGTGGAAACCGATAAGCAGGAAATAGAAGTAGGCGGGCCAGAGGTTTTAAGCCATCGGCAAATAGCTCAAATAGCCTTGCAAGCCTATAACAAGCCCATAAATATAAAGCACTTACCCGACTGGATTAGACGCTTTGTTATTCAAGTAATGCGTATTTTTACTACAAGTAAAACCTATGGCAGTATCGAGTTTTTTCTTACTGCCATGGAAAATGACATGGTAGGGATTAGTTACGGGAAGCATAAACTCAACGATTTCTTTAAAAGCCAGATTTCATCCCTTCCTCATACAAAACGATAATTGTATAAAAAATAATAACCTTTGATTAAATGAATTAGTACCTTTAAAAAAACTGAACAAGTTAATCTTAACTCAATTAATTAATTTTATCTATGAGTGAAAGTGACGATTCAAATGTTCAATATTTGCGTAAAACACTGGATACAGTAAGGGAAATCAATCAACTTTTAATGGTTGAAAAAGATGCAACAGTTTTAGTACAACAGGTATGCAAAATATTGATACATTCAAAAGGATATCTTTTTTCGTGGATTGTTTTATTTGATTCGGAACAAAAGGTTATTCAAATCGAAAATGCGGGCAAGGTATCCGGATTTGAGGCGTTAAAGAAAGAAATCTTACAAGGATCTTTGCCAAAACATTATCAGGTTGCTTTGGAAAGAAACAAACTGGTCACTTTTGAAAATCCAATCATGGATTGCAAGCTCAGCTTTGCGTGTAAAAAAAGTTGGACATCATTTATTGCCCCATTGCAGATAGATAATGTTATTCGTGGTTTGTTGTGCTCGGCGGTTCCCAATACGAATTTATCTATACCGTTGGAAACAGAAACCTATAGAGAAATAGCTCATTCTATTAGTGTCGCTTTGTCTAATATCATAGCTTATAAAGCTTTTAAGCATGAAAAGGATTTGGTTAAAAAGAGCGAATTTAAATATAAATCACTTATTAATTCTCTGAGCGACCCGCTTCTTATACTTCAGGAGGGCATTGTTAAATACGTGAATCCTGCCTTAATTAGGGCATCTGGTTATAGTGAGCGTGAATTTATAGGAAAGGAATTTACCCGGTTTGTGCCCGCGCAAGAATTGGAAGGTATAAAAGATATACATTATAAAAGACTACAAGGGGATAAAGTCGACACTGTTTACGAGTCCGTTGGAATCTCAAAGAGTGGGGTGCGGATTCCAATTGAGATTAACGTCACTCCTATTGAGTTTGAAGGTAGGCCGGCTTTCCTGGTTATCCTCCGCGATATTTCTGCTTATGTAGAGAAAAACAAAAAACTGTCAGACTCGGAACAATTAATGAATACGTTGATTCAGAGCATGCCCAGTGGGTTTCTGCTGATTGGGGAAGATTATAAAATATATAGGGTAAACGATAGAACCAGCGAAATTACCGGTTTTTCCATTGATGAATTGCAAGGCGAATATTGCGATATCGTTTGTCCTAAAGGGGCCCAATCGAAAGATTGCCCCATTTGGGAGCAAGGCCAGGTGGAATTTTCCGGGATGGATACGTTGGTGAAATGCAAAGACGGGGGAAAAACACCAATCTTAAAAAATGCACAAACGGTTGTAATAGAGGGGAAAAAGTATATATTGGAAAGTTTTCTGGATATTACAGCCAGAAAAAAGGCGGAAGCCGAACTGTTGAAAGAGAAAGAAAGGGCTGAGGAAAGTGATCGTTTAAAGTCTGCTTTCCTGGCCAATATGAGTCACGAGATCAGAACACCGGTAAACGGTATAATGGGTTTTGCCGATTTGTTGAAAGATCCTGATTTGGCAGGAGACGATCATAAAAAATTTGTGGAAGTGATCCATAAGAGCGGTGAACGGATGCTTAATACGATCAACGATATCATCGATATTTCCAAAATTGAGTCGGGGTTGATTCAGGTTTCTTTACAAAAGCTGGACTTAAACGAATTTGTTAACGAGCTTTATCAGTTTTTTCAGCCTCAGGCACAAAATAAGGGGATCGATTTATTAATGAAACGTGGAGAAGACTGTGTTTCTGAGATTACAACCGATATAGACAAACTAAATTCTATTTTAACCAACCTCCTTCGTAACGCCGTCAAATTTACTGAAACTGGAAGCATCACATTGCAATGCCGACAATTTGGCAAAGAAATAGAATTTGCGGTTGCCGACACGGGAATTGGTATCAGGAAAGATAGTCAGCAATCTATCTTCGACAGGTTTGTGCAAGCCGATACCACCACTTCAAAAAAATATGAAGGCTCCGGACTGGGGCTGGCTATTTCAAGGTCATTCGTAGAAATGCTGGGTGGTAGCATATTGCTGGAATCTGAATCAGGTAAAGGGACAACCTTCTTTGTTAGATTGCCTATTGATGGTCTGTGTCAACCGCAATGATAACCGGGACTCTACCATGGTATCCTTTAACTTCCGGAGAATAATAATTAGAATGAAGCAGTACCCCTATAATGTTAGATGTAGAATCGAAGACTACACGCCAGGGACCACTTGAATTAATATCGCTGGCTTTGTTAAATACGGATTTTGTTTGCTCCAGTGAAAATCCATAAATTTCTTTCTTTGCTTCTCCTAAGATCTGATATCCGAATATTTTGTTTTGGTTTAATACGATGGCCAAAACGATCAATATTGGAAATACAATAAGATAAAATTTTCTTAAAGGGTGATTTTTCATCGGTTTCATATCAAGGCAATATCAGCAATAAAAATTACACCATAATTTAAGAAAAGTCAATGAAATCGTTTATTTCAGTAATCTTATATTCAGTGCGGTCTGTTCATAATATGGGAGTTCCGTCCACTTCAAAAACCTCATATACAATTGTGCCCTTATGTGAATATAAGTCAGTTGTAATTTATGGTTTGTGTATCTTTCTGTTAGAATAATAATATTCAAACCAATTTTCGGCCCCAATAAAATGTTTGTATTCTAAAATCTTATCAAAAAGGATATTAAGTGGGATTTCTGTAAAATAGGTGCAACTTGAACATATTAGAACAAGTTCTTCAGATTCTTTAATTTATGAAATACGATGCGTCTCCTTTATTGTTAAAAAAACATCTCGTTCTTGCGCCAGGTTTTCAATGGTAAAAACCGAGATAAACTGATATGCAGGGGTGTCAAATAAAGTAAGGTTCTCATCTTTTTATAATTGCCCTTTAAAGGTATTTGTGTAAACTCTTCAACTGGTTTTGTTCGCTCACCGGAGAAAGTGCAAGCAAACCCAATGCTATTTTTTTTCCAGCTTTTGCTATTCCAGTTATGTTGAGCATTAGTAAAACAATTCAAAAAAAATAAACTAAAGATGAATATGTGTTTAACCCGCAATATGCATTAGAATTTCTATTACACATTGAAATTACTTCAAAACAAGACACTTCGTTGCATCACTTCAACTCACCAGAACGATGCTATGCCTCGTTTCAGTAATGCCTTGTTTTATTGTACTTGCAATGCTCATGACGAACCTCCAATACATAATCCGGGTTTAAGCTGAATTCTCATGGTAATAAAAGTCAGTTCACTGTACTATGCTTAATAAATTCTATAAATATGTGATGCCGGTCTGTCGTCCATAGCCCTCTGGCTAAGGAAATTTAAACTAGTAAATAAATGCATGTTTAGGTAGTCAGCTCTCCACCTTGCCAAGGAGAGCACTGCCACGCAGTGGTGGGGAGGTGGTTTTATACGTTTTTGCGTATTCGCTATAAGCCATAATACATATTTATATATACTTCTCAATATACAAAAAATGATGAATTGTACCTCTACAAAAAATTTTAGTTAATAGACATTATAACTAACCAATGACTAGTCCTACTTAGTGCATCTACGAAAACGCTCTATTCTATAAATTCTCCTTAGTGATTACCTCTAACCCGTAAAGGGGAATTAGCTGTCTATGGGGAGTTCTGGTTCTCCCTTTAGAGCCTGTCCCGAACTCGTATTCGGGAGAGTTAGAGGGTTTTTAAAAGAGAATTGTTGCCTTTTCTAATAGCCACTGTTTAAGGACTGCCCACTGTTTATTTCTATCAAATTGTAAAGTTAGATGCATGATTATGACATAAATAAACAGAGACTGCACTTAAGCGGAATATCTCACTAAGTGCTATTTAGTCTCTTATCTCAAAATCTCATGTCTGGTTTATTGACCACTGACTAATGCGCCTCGTGCCAATTGGCTCCCACTCCCATATCAACCGATAGCGGCACAGAAAGCTTACACGCATTTTCCATTCCTTTTTTCACAATATCTTTTACCTCCACCAGCTCACTTTTTACAACGTCAAAGTTCAATTCATCATGTACCTGCAGTATCATCCTCGATTTAAGGTTTCTCTTGTCCAATTCGGCCTGTATGTTAACCATGGCCATTTTTATGATGTCGGCAGCAGTACCCTGGATAGGCGCATTAATGGCGTTACGTTCGGCCATGCCACGTACCACTCCATTGCGCGAATTGATATCGGGTAAGTTCCTCTTTCTGCCGAAAACGGTTTCAACATAACCTTTATCACGGGCTATCTCAATACTCTTGTCCATATACGCTTTCACTTCGGGGAAGTTCTCAAAGTAGCCATCAATAATTTCTTTGGCCTCACTACGCGAAATGGTCAAACGCTCTGCCAGCCCAAATGCCGATATGCCGTAGATAATCCCGAAGTTGGCTGTTTTAGCTTTTCGTCTCATATCGGAAGTAACCTCTTCTAATGCAACTTTAAATATTTTGGCCGCCGTGGCGGCATGAATATCTTCGCCATTGTTAAAAGCGGTTACCAATTGGGTATCCTGACTTAAATGTGCCATCAAACGAAGTTCCACCTGGGAGTAATCTGCCGATAAAAATACGTGTCCGTCATCGCTGGCTATAAATGCTTTTCGTATCTCACGTCCATCTTCGTCCCGGATAGGGATATTCTGGAGGTTTGGGTTTACGGAGTTCAGCCGACCGGTAACAACCACTGCTTGGTTGTAGGTAGTATGTATTTTACCGGTTTTAGGATTCACCAATAACGGCAAGGCTTCCACATAGGTGTTCAATAGTTTCTTTAATCCTCTAAACTCAAGAATCTTATCTATGATATCATGTTTGCCTTTGAGCTTCGTCAGTGTTTCTTCGCTGGTGCTGTACTGTCCCGATTTGGTTTTTTTCGCCTTGGCGTCAATTTTCATATGCTCAAAAAGCACTTCGCCCACTTGCTTTGGGCTGGCCACGTTAAATTCCATGCCGGCCATCCCTATAATATCTTTTTCGAGGGCATCAATCCTTACGGTTAACCTTCCCGAAAAATCCTTTAACTCGTCCACATCCAATTTTACACCGGTGGCTTCCATTTCTGCCAGAACCAAAAGCAAGGGCATCTCGGTTTTGTAGAAAAGTTCTTCCAGTCCGGCTTCTTTTATTTTAGGCTGCAGAAATTCTTTCAATTGCAATGTGATATCGGCATCTTCGGCAGCATATTCCTTGGCCTGTTTTAATTCAACCTGTCGGAAATTCAACTGATCTTTACCTTTTTTACCGATCAATGATTCCAGTTTTACGGGAGAATAGCCCAGGTAGGTTTCAGCCATAAAATCCATGCTGTTCTTCAGTCCAGGCAATGCCAGATGGTGGGCCACCATGGTGTCGAATATCTTGCCTTTAACCTTTATGCCATAGTTTTTTAATACGAGTATATCATATTTTAGATTCTGACCTATTTTAACAATATTCTCATCTTCCAACACCAGCTTAAAACGCTGTGCCAGTGCCATGGCTTTTTCCTGTTCTTGCGGGAAGGGGACATAATAAGCCTCGCCTTTTTTCCAGGAGAATGAAATTCCCACCAACTCTGCGATACTGGTGTCAAGACTGGTCGTTTCCGTATCGAAACAATATTCTTTTTGCACACTTAGTTCAGCGGCCAGTGAAGCATAGGCTTGATCGTTATCCACTACATAATAGCTGTGCTCTAGGTCATTAATTGTCTTTAGGGAAGAAGCAAAAACCGGGGTTTCTTCAACCTGAGGCTGGCCAAACAGATCACCTTGAGTGGGGGATGCAGTGGCCACTTGTACAGGTTCTAAGCCAAAGCGAGCCAACATGCTCTTAAACTCCAATTCCTCGAGTAAGTCCATCAGTTCTTGTTTGTTGGCTTCTGAAACTTTTAAAGCCTCTTCATCTAAAACAATAGGTACATCTACCTTAATGGTGGCCAGGGTGTATGACAGTTCTACCTGTTCTTTAAAGTTGACGAGGTTCTCTTTCCTCTTTCCCTTAAATTCTTCGATATGCTCGTAAATGCCGGGAATACTTTTGTATTTGCCAATGATGTCTTTGGCTCCTTTTTCACCAATTCCGGGACAGCCAGGGATGTTATCGGAAGCATCGCCCATCAAAGCCAAAATATCTATAACTTGTGTAGGTTTTTCAATGGCAAATTTCTCTTGTACTTCAGGTATACCCAATATGTCCATTCCACCCCCTTTGCTACGGGGCTTAAACATCTTCACATTGTCCGTTACCAATTGCGCATAATCTTTATCGGGTGTCATCATAAATACCTCAAAACCTGCCTTGTCGGCTTTGCGCGAGATAGTCCCGATAACATCATCCGCCTCATAGCCATTCACCTCCAGAATCGGAATGTTTAGCGCCTCCAAAAGTCTTTTGATATATGGAACGGCCAGTTTTATATCTTCGGGTGTAGCTTCCCGTTGCGCCTTGTAGGGTTCAAACATTTCGTGCCTGAAAGTTGGCCCCGCAGGGTCAAAGGCTACTGCCAGATGCGATGGCTTCTCCTTTTGCAGCACTTCGAGCAGCGAATTGGTAAAACCATAAATGGCCGAAGTGTTCAGCTTTTTTGAGTTGATGCGCGGAGCTCTGATAAACGCGTAATAAGCTCTATATATTAATGCATAAGCATCCAGTAGGAATAGCTTTTTGTTATCTTCCATCTTATTAAAGTGTTAGGATTTAAATACAGCGAAAAATACAATATCTACCGTCTTTCGTCTGACAAAAAATCTCTCATCTAAAAAATATTATTTCTTTCGCTCGGTTGTAAAAATAACGAGTTCTTTTAATGATTGTTTAGCCTCAGAGTCATCAAATTTGTCGAGAATTTCAAGAGCCTTGTTTTTATATTCAATCATTTTGTCGTGTGTATATTCAATTCCCCCGTTATTACGGACAAACTCAATGACCTCGGCCACTTTTTTGTCGTTTTTATGATGCCGGCGAATAATTGATAATACTCTTTTTCGTTCTTTGGCTTCGCAGTTGTTGAGTACATAAATCAAAGGAAGGGTCATCTTTTTTTCCCGGATATCGTTTCCGGTAGGTTTCCCGATCAGGTCGGTTTTTTCGTAATCGAAAAGGTCATCCTTTATCTGGAAGGCTATTCCCAGGTAAGTACCAAATTGCTTCATCAGCTCCCTTTTTTCTTCTTCAGCATCCACAGAAAAAGCCCCTGCCGTGGTGCAGGCGGCAATAAGTGTTGCTGTTTTTTTGGTAATGATCTCGTAATATACTTCTTCTGTGATGTCCAGCTTTCTGCTCTTCTCAATTTGAAGCAATTCGCCCTCAGCCATTTCTTTAACAGCAGTAGAAACCACTTTTAACGTGCCAATCTGATTGGTATCCAAAGCCAGCATCAATCCTTTCGACAGAAAATAATCTCCCACAAGCACAGCGATCTTCGATTTCCAAAGCGCATTGATGGAGAAAAAGCCACGGCGTTGGTAGGTTTCGTCTACCACATCATCGTGTATGAGGGTGGCGGTGTGTAACAATTCAATTAAGGTAGCCGCAACATACGAAGCTTCAGAAATAGTCCCTGTTAATTTAGCCGATAGAAACACCAGCATAGGGCGCATCTGTTTTCCCTTCCTGCGTAAAATATAATTGGTGATAATGCCCAACAACGGAATTTTTGATTTAAGCTGTTCACTGAAGAAAGGCTCAAATCGCTCCATCTCATTTTTTATGGGGCGTTTAATACTGCTCGATGATGCCATATAATGGTATTGCGGTAACTTAATTTATTAAAACCCCCAAATTTAATGAATTAACCGAGAATCTGTCTTTAGGAATTTGAAAAATTGCTAAAGATGGCAGGCAACAAACGAATTTTGGAAAACAAAATTTGTGGCTATACTTACTCGTCATCCGAGAAGGTAATTGTTTAAATAATATTTGGGTTTGGTCGAATTGGTAATGTTTTTTTGTATCTTTTGCCTAACTTGGACAAGCTAAATTCAAGGAAGATAACTTTTTAATACTATGCAGGGATAGCTGTATTAATTAATTAAAACACATTACCATGGCGATATATAAGTGTTTGGCCTGCGGCCATATTTACGACGAAGAAAAAGAGGGTGTATTGTGGGACGATTTACCGGACGATTGGTCGTGTCCTGTTTGTGGAGCTACCAAAGATATTTTCGATAAACAAGACGACGACGAGGAAAGCGCTGTTGCAGATACCCAAAGTAACAAGAAAGAAGAATTGGAAGAGGCGTATTTAGCCCAATGGGAAAAAGCTTCTGATCCCAACGAGGTGTATTTAAGCGAGATACATACCATGGCTGAAACGGGCGAATCTATTTCGGAACCCATGAAAACGAAGAAACCTATTATTGCCTGGGACGATGTTTTAATAAAAGGAGCGCAATTATCAAAAATCCCTTTAGATAAGAATGACGAAGTGAATACCCAAACCACCATTGGCCCCAATGCCCAACATCCTTTGGTAATTGAAACACCCGTTTATGTCAGCCATATGTCGTTCGGTGCTTTGTCAAAAGAAATTAAAACTGCCCTGGCCAAAGGAAGCGCCGCGGCAAAAACGGTTATTTGTTCCGGCGAGGGGGGAATTTTGCCCGACGAATATTCTTCGGCTTACAAATATATTTTCGAATACGTTCCCAATGAATACAGTGTATCGGACCAAACGTTTAAGAAAGTAGATGCCGTAGAAATTAAAATTGGTCAAAGTGTTAAACCGGGTATGGGTGGACACTTGCCGGCAAGCAAAGTAACCAAAGAAATTGCAGAAATACGCGGCAAGGAGGAGGGTAAGGAAATACACAGCCCTGCTGCATTTGCTGATATAAGATCTAAGGAAGATTTAAAATCAAAAGTGAATTGGTTGCGCAAAAAAACAGGCGGGAAACCAATAGGCATAAAAATAGCCGCGGGAAACATTGAAGATGATCTGGAGGTGATTTGTTTTGCCGCGCCAGATTTTATTACCATCGACGGGCGGGGAGGAGCTACCGGTTCTGCTCCACGTTTTGTCAAGGATTCAACTTCGGTACCTACCCTGTTTGCATTGTTCAGGGCACGCAGGTTTCTGGACGATAAAGGAATAACAGGGATTTCACTGATCATAACCGGCGGATTAAGAGTTTCCTCCGATTTTGCCAAAGCGCTGGCCTTAGGTGCCGATGCGGTAGCTGTCGCTTCTGCGGCCATGATTGCTGGTGGTTGTCAGCAATATAGAGTTTGTAACACAGGTAAATGCCCGGTAGGTATAGCCACACAAGATCCTGAATTACGAAAAAGACTAAGCATTGAAAAATCGGCCAAGCGAATAGAGAATTATCTAAAAGTATCCACCGAGGAACTAAAAGACTTTGCCCGTTTAACGGGGTACGACGATGTACACCAGCTGACAATAAAAGATTTGTGCACAACCAATAGCGAGATATCGGACCATACCGATATTGAACATGTTTAACGGTAATTAATGGAAGTATTAAGAACGGTTCTTTATTCGTAATTAGATTGCCGTTCTGTTTTATTCTCAATAATCATACAATAACTTTTCATTCCAGCCTTGCAGATTCAAGTATATTTTATCGCTCTGGATTTGTAAAGGTGCGATATCAAAAGCAAAACTTCTGGTGGGAACCGCATCGCATGCTTCACGGTTTTCCAGTGTCAGCCATAATAATCTTTGTTCGGGATAGGATTCCATGACAGCCCCCGAATCGAATAGGCAAACTTTCCAGGTGGAACCGGCACAGCCAGAAGATGCAATATCCACACGTAAAGAATCGCCAATTATTTGTGCCCCGGTAATTGTAAAGTTGTCAGATCTTGTGTTCGAACTTGAATAGGGAAGTATTATAACCTTGTCGCCGCAAGGATATTGAGGTAGGCCGCAATCGCAAGGGCAATCTTCTTTGCACGAGAAAGAGAGCGTAAGAATTGCAGCGAGTATTATACAGATGTACTTTTTCATAATTAGATGTTTAGTTATGTCTCTAAATAAATGACAGCGAAAATTAAATGGGTTGCGTTGCTTCAGTTAAAAAACACATTTAATTTTGTTTAACCTTTCGGTATTACTGCATTCCGTACTTTTGTGGTTTACAATTTAATGATATTATGCAAAAAGCAGAAGCTTCTACAAAACCGCTTTTCTTTTACGGGTTTGTTATTGCTGTGATTGGTACCCTGGGGATTTGGGCCAGTGTTCCCGGGCAGACAATGGGGGTAAGTACCTTTACCGATCCAGTGAAAGATGCCTTAGGGTTAAATAGAAATGCCTTTAGCTTGGCCTATGCCATTGGTACCGTTGGGAGTTCGTTTTTGTTGGGTATGGCTGGTAAATGGTTCGATATTTATGGCGCCCGCAAGGTGGCTACATTTGCGGCCTTCGGCTTGGCTTTGTCCCTGGCAATAAGTTCTCAATCACAGGTGATATCTGAGTTTGTGCTAAAATTACTGGGAATCAACACCTGGATTGTTCCTTTCGTGGTAATGATTATCTGTTTCTTTTTTATTCGTTTTACAGGGCAGGGAGTGCTTACCTTGGCCTCGCGAAACATGATAATGTTGTGGTTCGACAAATACAGGGGAAGCATTAATGCCTTTAGCTCCATAGCGGTATCGTTGGGTTTTTCTGTTTCACCCTTGATGATCAATTATTTAATTGAAGGAAATGGATGGCAGAAAGCATGGCAGATTTTAGCCCTGATCTTGCTATTCATGGGCATTCTCATTTATTTGTTGTACCGGGATAAGCCTGAAGTAATGGGCTTAAAACCGGATGGCAACCTGCTTAAAAAGAACGATAAAGTAAAGAGCGATGACGATAGAAAACAGTTTACAAAATATGAGGCTCTAAAAACAAGGGCATTTTGGATGTATAGTCTGATGTTGGCGTTTAACGGTTATTTCGTGACTGGGCTAACATTCCATATCATCTCGGTTTTTGATAGTGTTGGACTATCCAAGGCAGATGCCATTTCCATATTTGTGCCCATGTCAATTATTTCGGTAACTACTTCTTTTATTTTTAATGCGGTCAGCGATTTTGTTAAACTTAAAAAGCTATTGTATGTGATGATTCTAGGAGGGATTATAGTTTCTCTGGGATTGGCGTTCTTGAATTTTCCCTGGGGATATTATATGTTGGTGGCCGGCTCGGGTATAATGGGGGGAATGTTTGCAGTGCTGTCATCCGTGGCTTGGCCTCGGTTTTATGGCAGAAAAAATTTGGGTGCCATTTCTGGTGTCAGTATGCAAATGATCGTGTTTTCCAGCGCATTGGGGCCTTTGTTGTTTAGTTTGTCGTTTAAAATGATGGGTTCCTATTCGGTAATTGCCCTGTCGGGATTGATAGGCCTGGCCTTGATAGCCATTTTCTCCTTTAAGGCTGATAATCCTCAGTAATGGATGAATAGTCCTGGTCTTTGTCAATAGTGACAAGAATTGAAATTGTTGATAATAATGAACCCAAAATTGACATTAGACTTCACCTGATTGCCAATTCGGTGATCAAAATCTAGGCATTACTTATACCCGCAATATGCATCAGATATCCTGTCGTGCAATTTAACTACTTGAAAACAAGGCGTTTCTAAAACTTTCTTTAATTCACCAGAGCGGTGCTATGCCTCATTTCAGCAACTTCTTGTTATATGGTATTTTAAATGCTCGCTACGTACCTCTAATTACAAAATCTTAAACACAGCAAGGTAAGATTTTCTATCCTGATAGCAATCGGGACAGCTTCTGCCTATTGATATTAATGAAATTTTTAATTCCTAATGCCAGATCTCGGATAAATAATAGAATGTCCTAACATGCCGGAGATTATTGTCATTTGATCGGACATTCCCTATGCGAAGTTTTTAATGGTTAGTAACCAATGTTTAATATACTTTTGAAAGGTATCACCACGATCCCGGGTATAACGATATGCCAAAGGAGATAGGGTAAAGTTCGGGCCCTTTGTCGTTCTCGAACATTTCCGATAAGTAGTACGTGGCATATAAGTTAATGGCTTTGAAACCCACACGCAACTGTGCTCCATACCTAAAATCATTCAAAGCGAAGCTATCATTGTTTTTGTCTTTGGTTCTGTCGCCATCAATTTTCGAAACTACCTTGGTGTGCGATTTTAATCGGTATCCGCCAATTACTCCCGTGGAAATATAAAAAGCATCCGGCCTTTTGCGGCTGAACTGAAGTTCGAATAGAACAGGAGCCGTCAAGTACAGTGTTGTTAATTTATTCTTTTCTATGGGATCAGAGATAGCCACTGAGCTTAAATTCCCATTAGCAAGGGAGACGGGGATATTTGGATTGTCGAAGCGATAATTGTTGTAGGTCAAACCTAATCCGGTAACAAAACCTACGTTTCCACGTCGGCTCAATGAAATATTTTGTTGGAAAGCATTGACCGAAACCTCAATGGATTTACCGGTATTTAATGATAGATAATTGTATCCATCGGGTAACGAAAAATTCCCATCGCGACTCATGTAGTTATTTAGTCCGATATCCACTCCCCAATAATGGGCCCTAAACTTTCTGTGTTTCTTATGGTCGTTTCGGTTTTGTTCGAAGCTTTTGTCTTTGTCGAAGGAGAACTCTTTGGTGCCGTCTTCATCCACAATTTCGACTTTAGATCCAAAAAACTTTATTACCGTTGTATCCCGGTCAACAACTTTTGTTTTGCTGCTATCTTTTCCGGTCACTTTTTGATCCGCATAAACCACTCTAGCGTCGTTTTCAACAATTGTATCTTCCTTCAATTTGGATGTAGGGTTGCCGTTTTTATCTATGTAAGATATTTGGCCGTTCTGCACCGCTTGGGCCACACCATCAATAAAGGTTCCAATAGATTGATATTCGCAAGGAATGATCTCAAGCCCCTGGAGATTTATATATCCCATTTTACCGTTCCTCAGTACTTTGGCAATGCCATCTTCAAATTCCCAAATTTTATGGTATATGGCAGGGATAAACTCGTGCCCCGAAAGGTTTACAAATCCTGTTCTTCCATTTTTCAGCACCTTTGCTTTGCCGTCTTCAAAAGTTCTGATCTGATCGTATTCGCAAGGTATAAATTCATTACCATGTTGGTTTACATAACCAATTTTGCCATTTCGAAGAACTCGGGCTTTACCATCTTCAAAACCCCATATCATTTCGTAAATGGTAGGAACAATAATATCGCCGTTGGTATTATAAATTCCAAGCTTACCATTTTTTAGTACTTTAATGTTTCCGTTATCTTGCAAGTTCCAAACCTGATCGTTTTCGCAAGGAATAATGATATCGCCGTTTTGATTGACCAGACCAATCTTGCCATCTTCCATTACACGGTAAAAACCATCGTCTATTTCCCAGTATTTGTCGTAAGCGTTCAAAAACGGCTTATCCTGCGCCTGACCTATTAAGGCGAAAAAAGTAAACAGCAGTATGGTAATTAAATATCTCATGAAAATTAAATTGAGTTTTATTTGATCAGCTGTCACAAGGGTTGATATCTGTTTAAAAGTTCGCCAGCGTTAAACCAACGGTAAATGGTGTTACCTCGGGCCCTTTGTCCGATTCATATAAAGATGAAAAGTTGTAAGTACCATATAACTTAATAAAATTGACGCCTACTTGAAACATGACTCCATATTGAAGCGGGTTGATGTTCATATCCTGTCTCGATTTCTTTTTATCGTCGCCAAAATATACCGTTTTTGTGTGCGAACCTAACCTAAAACCTCCATAAACTCCCGCCGAAACAAAAGCATGAACATTGGATTCTTCGGAAGTTTGCAGTTCCAATAAAAGTGGAATATTGATATAAGAAGTAACTATCTTGCTTTTTTTTACCTTTCTGTCTGTTATTGGTTCTCCTATGGTAATGCCTTCATCGTTTTGCATAATCAGAAAGTTGTTGTCAAAACGATAATTGTATACCGACCAACCCATGCCGGTTACTAATCCAAAGTTGGTCTTGGTTTTTTGCAAGCCAATGTTGTACTGTAAAAAGTTAATGCCTACGGTCATCGACTTTCCTGAGTTCAAGTCCATAAAATTGGCCTGGTCGGTTTCTTCGTAGTTGCAAAAACCCAATTGAACGCCAGCCCAATGCCCTTTAAAGTTTTCTCTATTTACCTTAACCATTCTCACTTTGGTGTCGTCATAATTTTCAATAAACTCCCACCTTCTGCGGCCAATAGTAATTTTAGCCACGGTATCGTTGTGTTCGTTAACTTCAACTCTGGCATTGGGAAAACCAAAAACCGCTCTGTCGTCCTTATCATCTATAAGGATAATGTCGGTCGATTTCTGCTTTTTCTTTTCTTTTTCCTGGCTGAAAATTCCGGTAGGAATAAGAATGGTACAAATAATTAATAATGTATATAATTTAAACATGATTCTCGTTTTTAAATGTAACTCGCACATTGCATCCAATAATCGAAACTTCCGGACGTTTCATTTTTAGGACGCTTAGGCGCTTAATTAGTTACAGGTTTGTTTTTAATTCTTTGCCTAATAGAGATGTTATCAGACTCTACCTCATAGGCTACCATAACGCCATCCTGGTTTAAGACTTTCTTCATTTTTGTTTCGTTACCCGATAAAAAGTTAATGACCTTAACTCCACTTGCAATTGCTTTGGCACTGCGGCTTAAGCGTTGGCTTTCTTCCTTAACTTCCGATTGCATGGCCAAATAATTCTGTTCTCTTTCCAATAAATTGTTGGCAATAACAATAGGCATCATGGCATTTAAACCTAATTCGTAGGCATTTACTTTTTCTGTTTTCAATGGATAAATCTCTCTTTTAGGTAGCGATTCATATTCTACTTTTTCAGGTACGGATTGATCTGCTGTATTTGTTACGGCTTCTGTTGAATATTGGACAACATGATATGGTTCGGTTTCTTCTTTTTTAGTTTTAATATTGCTTTTCTGTGTTGTTGTTTGGGTGTTGGTTTTGGGCATGGTAATTAACGATGGAGGATCATTTACTGCAACGGTTTGGATGTCATCAGACGATTTTTTGAGGAATGGCATGGCTCCAAACGAAAGCAAAAAAGTAATGATGGCAGCGGCACTTACTTTGCGCAATGTGTTCAGCTTTAAGGTTGGAATCAACACGGCCCGCTTTATGTTTCCTTTAGGTTGGTATTGAATCGTTTGATCTGCTTTTAAAATAGTTTTGGGGTAAAGTAAAAATAACCTGTTATCGTACTCTTGCAGGTAGGATGCTTTCCAGGTTTTTTCATCTTCGTCTAATCCGACTTCTATTTCTTTTGCCCCTATGTAATCGGGATAGGCCATGTCTGCATAGGCTTCCGGTGCCTTTAACAGGTTGGCTTTTGGGGCGTGTACCTCTTCATCAGGACTTAAAATGATTTTATCTAAACCTTGCAGTTCTTCTTTTATTTGGGGATTTTTTTCTAAAAATTGAAGCAGCAAGGCTTTGTGGGAATCCGAAAGGTTTCCGTCCAAATAATCCATCATCCATATTTCATAATTTTCCTTTGTAATCATAGTCACACTAATACCTCGATTTTACCGATGTAATTTTTTAAAAACTGTCTACCCCTATAAATGTAAACCTTCACTTGTGCTTCGCTCAGTTGTGTTATATCAGCAATTTCTTTGTACGAATACCCTTCATAATCACGCAACAGTATAACATTTTTCTGATCGGGGGGTAGCATGTCCAGCACTTGGTGTAACACCTCGTTCAGGTCGGAATAACTTTGGTTGGTATAATACTTGTTATCGTCGGCCTTGTCCCATTCAGCCTTATATTTTTCTCTTCGTATAGCGTCTATCAGTGTGTGATAAGCTGTGGAAAAAAGGTAACTCTTAACTTTTGCGTACGAGATATCCTTATGGTTTTTCCATACCTTTTCAAATGTATCCTGAACAATGTCCTTCGCTTTTTCGGTGTCCTTGATGTTTTTCAGGACAAATCGATAGATATTGTCGGAATACTGTTCTACACCCTTGTTATATTCTTTTACTGTCATCCAGATTAAGCAGCAGGTTATTATGCCGATGCGGATTCTCTTTTTGATTGTGTTTTGTCTGTCAATACCAGAAAATCGTTATCGATGTATGGGTGTGACGCCCAAATTATCGTAAAGTTACAGGTGTAATAAAATAAATGAAACTTTTTATTTAAATATAACAGAAGGGAGGGTCTTTTTTTAACATGCAATAATTCCATACCATTGGCGTTTATTGCATATCAACAACACAACATTATTATGAATACTCAATCACGCAACACAATATGGTTGGTGCTATGGGCAGTATCTTTTTTATGTGCGGAGCACACTGTAACTGCACAAGGTAAGCTTAAGGATAAGGCCGACTTACAATTTCTGACCGGATTAAACAGAGGTTTCGGCCTGGGAACCAATATCATTTTTGAGGATTTGTCCACAGAATTTCCTTTTGATATCAGGATAGGCTTAGGTTACACCTGGTTAAACCCGGGAAATTCTTCCAAGGCGCGCCGTGTTTTTATTAACGATGCCACCAATGGAACTCCCGAAAAAAAAGGGAGGAACATTGATCTTCGACTGGATTTATTGAAGGGGATGACTTTGTTGGGTAATTCAAACTCGTATTGGTTTGTTGGGCCACGTTATTCTTTTTTCAACGGTAATTTTAAATACGTGGGCGGCAACGAAGACTTTGATATCACCACAAAACAGTTTGGTATTGGAGGAGGACTCGAAAGCAGATATGCCATCTCAGATAATTTGAAGCTGATTGCAACTGCGGGTTTGGATTATTATCTGGCCGCTAAGATGCAGGGGCATGATACCGCCTACTATCGCGATAACGATAATGTAAATGCCAGAAACAAGCAGGGGTCGGATACAAAATACAAGTACAAAGATGCCGACAATGCAGTGGATCAACCCAAATTTATGCCTCGACTTATGGTGGGTATTCAGTGGGACTTTTAACCCGGATTACATGGTGCAAACAGTTGGTTTTTGTATATTGCTTCAAAACAAGGCACTTCGTAGATTCACTTTAAGCCTTGTTTCGGTAAAGCCCTGTTTTATTTATATTGATTACATCATTGGCTTGTTCAGTATTTTTAATGTAAACTTTGTTACTGCTTTCGTCCATCGCCATAAATGCCCTTGCAACGATCATATCGAAGTTCTAATGTAATCCGGGTAAGAGACGAAAATGTTAATTCGCAGTTTTTCAAACATCCCTTTGTAGTGGAAAAGCTAGAATTCAATACCTTAACAATACAGGAACTTGACTAAGCTAAAAGCGGTCTGTCAGGAAAATATCTATCCAAGGATAGATTAATCCACTATTTCTTTAAACGGTTCCCCGATGCAACCATTAGGCTCTGTTATTTGCAGAATTTTGCAAATGGTAGGGGCTACGTTAATCATATCTACACTGTCGAATATTTGCTCCGCTTTTGCTTTCCATCCAAAAAATATTAACGGGGAATAGCAGTTCTGTTCATATTTGATGGTTCGGCCCCCATTTACTGCTTCGATCCAACCCGGTTTTAAAGAGATAAATAAATCGCCCGATCTGCCATAAAAATAGTTTTGCTGAAACTTGCTAAAGATACCCGTAGTATATTCGTTAACCCTTAAGTGGTGGGCAGTAATCGTTTTGTCTATCCCCGAAACCTCTAACAGAAACTTGGCAGATTTTTCCCGAATCTCTTCCAGGTTTATTTTTGCCTTCTCCAATAATTTATGGTTGAAATAAAACTGCTTGTCGTTGTACCCTTTTATCCACTTTCCCTGACCGTAAATAGCCATTAAATATAAATTAAGGAGAGCTCCGGTTTTTCTACCGTTAAAAATCCCTGTGTTCAGGTTGTTTTGTTCAAGAGTTTCCGGCAGCCACCCCATGGTTGGCGTCGAGTTTAAAACTATCAGGGTGCGTTCCATTCCAACATTATCTTTTACCAATTGAATGATGGATTCTATTTGAATGTCCAGCCTTAGCAATATATCTTCAACTTCGGCATCAAACATTTCATGCGGTTCTTCTGAAAAAGGTTTACATGACAGGTTTATGCTCAGCAAATCCGGATAATCGTCCTTGCCCATTTCTTCATTAATTATAAGTGAAGCCATGAAGTCACGCAACAAAACATTGCCATATGGCGATCCAATCATTTTTTGGTAGGGTAGGTTAGAGTTGGATTTGCTTCTCATATCATACATAAAATGCCTCGGTTTAACCGACTCTTTCGAAATGTACTCCTGGTATTTCTTTAAGTCTCTAAGTGGTCCCCACTGTCTTTCGGTGTACGCGTCCGCAAACTTCATGCTGTTGTATTTCTCAACCCAAGGTAACTCCTCCGAATCCGCTGAGGTCATTCCGCCTGTAGTACGGTTAAACCAAAAAGTTAGTTTTTTATCGATAAATCCTTGGTAGGCCATTTTTTTGGGAGAAAATGAAATGGCAGCAATTTTTGATTTCCCACCATAAAAAATATTCAACTCATCCGAAATTGTGGTAGAATATAGATTTGAAAATTCGATATAACCCGAATCAGGTTGGGCAGTTTCATCTGTAGCTATAAAACGACTTGATTTCTCCTTGTTTTCTGTATGAATGGCGTACCACGAATCTCCGATTATTCCGTGCGTATTGGGATAGCAGCCCGAATGCATATTCACTTGTTTTGTGCCACTGAAGGATGAGGTTGAATTATAGTTGCCCTTATGGTAAAAAGTACCTTTATTCACCAATTGATTGAAGCCAAGCCTACTAAATTTATCCCTGAAGGAGATCAGGTGTTCGGTACGCAGCTCATCTATATTTAAAAAAATAACCAACCTGGGAACTTGCTTAGCCTGCGGGGGTTGGGCTGAAATTAAGCTGAAAGCAGAAATAAAAATAATGAGGAAAAGAGATAACTTCATTTGAGCTGATAATTTAAAAAACAGCGCAAAAATAGTCAGCAATACGCAATATCTCAAATAAATTAACCTATATAACCTATATTACTTGTCGCATTACAAAAACATGAATGCTCTTATACGGCTTTTCGCACGCCCATACAAAGTATAAGGTATAGCAGTACAGGGGGTTTTCGTCTTCGTATTAAAGCAATGAACGTGCAACTTACCTTATAACCTTTGTTTGTTGAGTATGAAAGGCCAACCCCAAGCAGCCTGGTGATAGCTCCAGATAAATGGACAGCAAAAATTAATCGCAGAAACCGTATCCGGCTTATGACGGATGGTGACCGATAGCAAAAATGACCATTTTTAAACCCTGGATTCTAAAATTAATGCCAGGTTCGAAAAACCCAGAGGTCATGTGATATTATTTTACGGTTGACTTGACTTCTTCGTGCTTGCGATAAGAAACAATATCGACATCTTCAATATAGATAATTCCAGCCCCATTGGCCTTGTCAATCAGGCCGGATACTACTTTTGAAAAATCTTCTATTCGTTCTTGCCGATCAATTATTTCGATAATAATGGGTGGATCTTCGGAAAGTTCAAAGGTTTTGGAGGCATTGCTTAATCCATTGGCACCGTACCCCATAACGCCTCTGCTAACCGTCGATCCGGCCAGGGTATATTTTTTGGCGGCAAACACGATGGCTTCATACAGCGAACGTTGATATACCTTTTCCGTCTCCCGTATAATTATTTTAAGCTTTTTAGCTTTCCCGTCTAATATCATATCTCCTTTTTTTGTTGTGCTGATTCCTTCAAGTTTAGTTCAATCAAATTACAACTAATAAAGCACACTTTCAACATAAAATGATAAAATGTTTTATTCAGAATTTTAACCCGAAAAAAATCAATAAATTTTTTGTCCCGTGAGTTGCCGTTTTATAAAAATTTAATTTTCAAGTAATTTAGATCTGTATCGAGTTTTATGCCTGGTTCTAGAATTGACTGTAATGGGTGTTGAAATGATAATAAAAGCCAGGTCAAAGATCGTGACATTTATCGTCACGAGTTAACCAACAACGAAGCCAGGCTTGTCATGGCTGCGCCCTCAACAACCAACGGCCTTCGTCATTATTTATGTATTCTCATGAATAAGATGGGCGAATGGATAAAAGAAGGATATTCGGACTAACTTTAATTGTGGATTACTTGATTGTTATTTAAATATTATTAATTTTGAGATTATATCCTTTGAAGGCGTTTAGCTTTTGTTACTCTGTACGATTAAAAAGAGGATAAGCGCATTCTACAATCCCTTATTTATTAACATGGTCAGAACTCAACTTCAAATATTTATGCAGTTACGGTGATTTAAACAGCTCAATTTGGGGGCTGTGATTTAAATTCCTTCTATAAAATTTGATTTTTTGATTTGACCGCAATTCTAATGTTTTATGAAGGTATATCAAGCAAATCAAATTAAGAACATCGCGCTCCTTGGAAGTTCAGGCTCGGGTAAAACCACCCTCGCCGAGGCTATGTTATTTGAGGGTGGTGTTATCAGCCGCAGAGGCGATATTGAAAACCGGAGCACGGTATCAGATTATCACAAAGTAGAACATGAATACGGATACTCCGTGTTTTCCTCGGTGATGTATACCGAATGGCTCGAGAAAAAGATAAACTTTATCGATACCCCGGGGTCAGATGATTTTATCACCGGAGCGATCACTTCCCTTAATGTTACAGATACTGCTTTAATGCTGTTAAATACTACGCAAGGCGTTGAGGTAGGAACACAAAACCTTTTTAGATATACCGAACAATATAATAAGCCGGTTATTTTTATAGCCAACCAGCTCGATCACGAAAAGGCGAACTTTGAACAAACCATAGAACAAGCAAAAGATAGTTTTGGAAACAAAGTGGTTGTCGTTCAATACCCTGTTAACGCGGGTGATGGGTTTAATGCCCTTGTCGACGTGCTTAAAATGAAAATGTATAAGTGGGGCCCGGACGGTGGTAAACCGGAAGTGCTGGAAATTCCTGCGGAAGAAAAAGAAAAAGCTGATGAGCTTCATAACACGCTTGTGGAGGCTGCTGCCGAGAATGATGAGGATTTAATGGAATTATTCTTCGACAAGGGTAGTTTAGATGAAGATCAAATGAGGGCAGGTATGCACAAGGGTTTAATTGCCCGGGATTTGTATCCGGTGTTTTGTGTGGCAGCCCGTAAGGATATGGGCGTTCGGCGTTTAATGGAATTCCTCGGAAATATTGTTCCTTTTGTTTCGGAGATGCCAAAACCGGTAACAAAAGATGGCCGGGAAGTTACCTGTACATCTGATGGACCGGCTTCTATTTTTGTTTTTAAAACGAGTATTGAACCTCACTTGGGAGAAGTGTTGTTTTTTAAAGTAATGTCGGGTAAGATCAGCGAGGGGATAGACCTGATTAATATGACAAAGGGTTCCAAAGAACGCATTTCCCAGCTTTATTGTGTGGCGGGAAATACACGAACCAAAATTGCTGAATTGGTGGCCGGGGATATTGGCGCTACCGTGAAATTAAAAGAGACCAAAACCAACGATACCTTAAATGTTAAGGGATGTGATTATGTTTTTGAACCTATTCATTATCCCGATCATAAATTCAGAACTGCATTGGCGCCTGTTAATGAGCATGATGACGAAAAGTTAGGTGAGGCTTTGCTGCGTATGCACGAAGAAGATCCAACACTGGTGGTGGAATACTCTAAAGAATTGAAGCAAATTATAGTTAATGGTCAGGGCGAATTCCATTTGAATACGATGAAATGGCGAATCGAAAACAATGATAAGATTGCGATCGAATTCATTCGTCCCAAAATCCCGTACCGCGAAACTATTACTAAAGCAGCCCGCGCCGATTACCGACATAAAAAACAGTCCGGTGGTTCGGGACAGTTTGGTGAGGTGCATATGGTGATTGAGCCGTACGAAGAAGGGATGCCGGTGCCTACAAGCTATAAATTCAACGGTCAGGAGTTTAAAATGAATGTGAGGGGAACTGAAGAAGTTAAATTGCCGTGGGGTGGTAAACTGATGTTTTATAACTGTATTGTTGGTGGTGCCATTGATGCCCGTTTCTTGCCCGCAATCCTTAAGGGGATCATGGAAAAAATGGAGGAAGGCCCATTGACAGGTTCTTATGCCCGCGATATCAGGGTTTGTGTGTACGATGGCAAGATGCATGCCGTGGATTCAAATGAAATATCGTTTAAGTTGGCCGGACGAAATGCCTTTAGTGAGGCATTTAAAAATGCAGGGCCAAAAATACTGGAACCGATTTACGATGTTGAGGTAAAAGTGCCATCGGACAGAATGGGTGACGTGATGAGTGACCTGCAGGGGCGCCGCGCACTTATTGAAGGTATGAGCAGCGAAAAAGGTTTTGAGGTGATCAAAGCCAAAGTACCTTTGAAAGAAATGGATAAATATTCCACTTCACTGAGTTCAATTACCGGTGGAAGAGCTATGTTTACGCTGAAATTTGCCAAGTACGACATTGTTCCGCATGATGTACAGGCCCAGCTGTTGGCTGACTACGAAAAAGAACTTGCAGAAGCATAATGATATTCTTGTGGTTGCTCTGAAGAGCGGACACTGAATAGGTTTGGTTTAATTTAATTGTTGAGAATGAACATCCGGTGTGGTTTGGCATCGGATGTTTTATTATGCGAAAAACTGAGGTCTTCACTGTAACTAGTGAATGCGGGCTGTTGAAAGCTGGCTGACAAACTACTTCCGACTGCTGACGGAACTTAATTCCCCCGGAACAAATGCAAGGCATCTTCCAATTTTCTGGATTCCCCTTCGTTATACCCCGTAGCAGTAATCACATAAAAGTAAACCCCCTCGGCTGCATCTTTACCTGCAATTTTTCCATCCCATCCTTTCCCGGGGTTTGTCGTATGAAATACCTTTCGGCCCCAACGATTGAAAATGACCATTTTAAATTGTTTTACCGACCTGTAAACGACCCTAAACTCATCGTTGATTCCATCGCCATCAGGAGTAAATACGTTAGGTGCTTGTAACTCGATTTCTTCTATTTTAATGTTTCCCAGTGTTGTAAAGTCGGTACAGCCGCTTATGTCGTTTTTAACTGTTACGATCATAGAATATTCACCTAACTTATCGAATACTATTTCTATTAAGCCATCTTCGCTAGGTTTTTCTTCACCTTCTGATGTTTGAAGTTCGAAATCAACGGAATAGCTTTTATTAAAGCCTTTCGAAGAATCATTGATCAAAACGATAATTTCAGCTGAGCCTGTAAAGTCATCCGTTAAATTTGTAAACTCGTTGTCACCGGGTAATTCGTTTTCGTTTTCACGATCCAATACATTATAGCTAAAATCGGCCACGACCGCTATGGGATCGGTAAAGTCATAAGCTGCCTCTAAAGTATGTGCACCGTTAAAAGCTGAAGCGGATACTGTATAAGTAATAAGCTCTGCGGGAGCATCCAGAACCGGTTGTGCTCCTGATGTTTCCTGTGGATCACTCGCAGGATCTGATGTCCAGGTATAGTCCAATTGATAGTTTACAGAATAGGCATCTCCTGTTGAAGGATTCATATAATTGAGAGTTTTCGTAGCGGTTTCTGCATTTAATTGAATGTTGTTACAATTGCTATAGATAGTATCTACTGTTATTTCCATAATTTCGGGCTGAAAAGTCCAGCATACATATTGTCCTACCGGAGTGCCATTGTCGTTGACAGTAACCCGGTATGCTCCACCGTCCGCAATATCGATAAATGTGGGATCGTTTCCGGTGACTGCACTGTTCCAGCTTCCATTTTCGTATTTTTCCCAGGTATAAGTAATATTGGTACCTCCAACAGGTGGTGTAGCACTTAAGGCTGCAGATGAAATATCAGTATAAAAAAACAAACTGTCACTTACTGAATATTCGGCTTCCAGACTGGAACTGTGACCTGTAGAAATAATTTGAGCGGAGATATGTGTAGTTGTGGCAAACAACAGAAGAATTGCATATTTATAAAACTTGTTCATCGGAATTTAACCCTGTTAGTTTAATTAATATTGTATCAAATAGATAATACCGTATGTATGGCTTATAAATCTCTAAAGCGTAGTTACAATCGAAATGAATATGCACAACACTTTAGAAGCTTATGGCTATAAGATTTCAAAGATATTTAATTAAACGGTTTTCAAGAAAATAAATTGCCAAGGGGAATAAGTTCGCTCGCAAATGAATTTTTCGATTTCACTTCGTCATGTTCCTAACTTGTAATTAGTCCGTGGGTTAAGCCATACGCCACAAGTTCGGGAGTATTGCACAGCTTTGTTTTCGATAGCATTTTCCGGCGGTGTGTATCTACGGTGTGTTTGCTGATATGAAGTATTGTACCAATTTCGTGACTGCTTTTTCCTATGGTTAATAAGTTTAAAACCTCCAATTCACGGAGTGTGAATGGGGTTTGCCTTCTGTTTTTAACAGTTTCAAGGTTTATTGCTGAAGCATCTGTGTTAGAAGTCCATTTTTGCCGGTTAGGAAGTAGTGTGCAGTAGCTTAGTAGTTTAAAGCTTTTGTTCCAATCTCTTTTTTCGTACAGGTAATTCGTGTTTAATACTTCCAGATATTCGTTGTTTCGATGTTTTAGTCCGAACTTAAGGGATAATATATTAGCTCCGGTATCCAGGGCAGCATAATTATTAATTATAAACTCACAGGCATTTCTGTAGGAAGATGATACGTTAGAAAGATCATTTGGGTGAATCAATTTAAACAAGGACTTTAATGAGATGTCCACTGGGTCAAATTCTAATATACGTTGGAAATTATTTGAAATAAAAGTGAGCTTAAAACCCGGAAATTGAGATATATAACAGAATTGATTGTCGGCACAGTTAAAATCTTTGTTAAGAATATCGTTTCGGTTTAATGGAGGAGCCGAATTTAGTATGTTCTCAACAAAGAGCTGGTCAATTTCACTAATAATTTCCTGATAAGGTTTGTCTGTAAATACTTTCATAATTTAGAATCTTAATTATTTGCTTTATGCTTTCGCAAAAACAACTTTTTCCTATTTAATGAAGACAATTAAAGTATAAGCCTGCTTAAAACATAAACTTTAAAAAAGCCGATGAATTAAGCAGGACTAACCCTAAATATGTTATTAAAAGATTTTGTGGATTAAAGACAGACAAATCCGGAACTGACAAGACAATGAGATCTTACTTGACTTACCATAAAGATAATAAGATCACAGCGAAATGTCAACCAATTCTATTTGTGCCTGATAAGCCGGGTCAAGCAAACTTTCAAACTCATTTAGCTTTTCGGTCTTCAGCATTTCATTTCCAACCTGTTCGTAGGTTGCGGCTTGCCAGAATACTACAGAAGGTTCTGATGGTAAGAATCGTTCAGCAGTCTCTAATAGTTTTATGGCCGACTTTAATTTGTTGTTGGCTTTTTTTAAGGCTCTTGCCTCAGATAAAGTCAGGCTATTCTTTAGATTAACAGCCGCATGGTATTTTTTTACGGCGATTTGAAGATTAGCGTTTCCCTGTTCTTTTAATGTGCCATGGGCAGGGTCGTAAAAGCTAATAAAAATTTCTCTCTGCATTTGTGCGGGAGTTCCGTTAACCATTCCGGGCCTCCACATGCCCGAAGTTGATTCGATGCTTTTAAGCACGGCATTGTCCGTAGCACTTGAAACCGAGTTTTTAATGGTGAAGTTACTTAAAGTGCCATCCGCGTTGATGGTAAATAAAACGTTTACAACACCTTCACTGTAATTTGCGTTTCCTTCCAGGTCATACTTCAAATATTGACATATGGCCGAACAGTCTGATTCATCGTCGTAATACCAACTGGAAGTACCGTTGAATTTTGGTGATTCTACTATATTTTCCGAAAGTCGCGTCATTTGGGCAAATGACAAACATGCAATAAGCATCGCGCAAGTTGCTAATATAATCCTTTTCATAACATCTAATTTTAAAAGTTTATAATTCAATTTTTAAAATCCAGTTTGCTTCGTTTAGCTATCCTGGAGGATGTATTACTGAGGATTTAAATTAAAGACAATACAAAATTACTTTAAACTTTATGGTTTGTCCATACTCAATGTTGAGTATGGTTCTATTAAAGTGCAGTATATCAAACGGATGGTATTGAAAAAAAATAATAAAATTAATATAAATTAACATTGTATAAGGTGAAATGACCAATAATAAATAATTGCGGATTTAAAAAAAGTGAATTAATGATGATGCTAAACCAGCAAAGTATTGGAGGCCAGTAAAATTTACCAACATACTCGTGCGTTGATGAATATTTGTTTTAATCGTATCTATTTCACATGCCATTTTCTATATCTTTGCATATATTTTAAAAAACGAAATATTAGTGCAAAAATATCTTGAACAATTAAATCCGGCGCAGCAGGAAGCGGTAGTTACAACTCAGGGACAGTCATTGGTGATCGCAGGAGCCGGTTCCGGCAAAACCCGAGTGTTGACATTCAGGATTGCTCACTTGCTTACGCAAGGGGTACCCCCGTACCGAATTTTGGCGTTGACCTTTACCAACAAGGCAGCAAAGGAGATGAAGGAACGTATTGCTACCATTGTGGGCGGAGATATTGCAAGGAATTTATGGATGGGTACATTTCATTCTGTTTTTGCACGGATACTTCGAAGTGAGGCCAATAAATTGGGCTATCCTTCATCATTTACCATTTATGACACCGCCGATTCCAAGAGTTTGCTCAAGTCTATCATCAAAGAGATGAAACTGAACGATAAAGAGTATAAGGTGGGTTCGGTACTCGGGAGAATATCGGCAGCTAAAAATGATTTGGTAACACCTGCTGCCTATGCCCGCGACCAGCATCGTATGATGGAAGACCAGGCATCCCGAAAAAGTATGATATACGAAATTTATGCCAGGTACATGCGCCAATGTTACAAATCTGGGGTGATGGACTTCGATGATTTGTTGCTGAATACCAATATTTTATTTCGTGATTACCCCGAAACGTTGCAAAAATACCAAGATAGGTTTCAATATATAATGGTAGATGAGTATCAGGATACGAATTACTCGCAGTATATTATCATTAAAAAATTGGCCGAAAAGCATGGCAATATATGTGTAGTTGGCGATGATGCTCAGAGCATTTATAGTTTTAGGGGTGCTAAAATCGAGAACATTCTAAATTTTAGGAATGATTATCCCGATTATAAGCTTTTTAAACTAGAACAAAATTATCGCTCGACACAAAATATAGTAAACGCTGCAAATAGCATCATAGAGAAAAATACAAGGCAGATAAAAAAAGATGTTTTCTCCGAGAAAGACCACGGAAGTAAGATAAAGATTCATAACGCCTATTCCGATATTGAAGAAGGATATATTGTAATCAACGACATCAAGGATAAAAAGCTTAAGCAAAATTGTGAATATCGCGATTTTGCGATCCTGTATCGTACCAATGCGCAATCCCGTATCTTTGAAGAGGCCTTGCGAAAAGGAAATATGCCCTATAAAATATATGGCGGACTAAGTTTTTATCAGCGAAAGGAGATCAAAGATTTATTGGCTTACTGTCGTGTAACGGTAAACCCTGCCGATCAGGAAGCTTTAAAGCGTATAATTAATTACCCTGCCCGGGGAATAGGTAAAACTACACTTGATAAAATAGAAACAGCAGCTTCTGCAAGCGGTAAGAGTATGTGGGAGGTTTTGGTGTCTTTGGAGAATACGGCAAAATTGTTTAATGCCGGCACCCAACGCAAACTGAACTCGTTTGTTGGGTTGATCAGCGGTTTCTCGGCCGGTATCAACCAACAATCCGCATACGAGCTGGTAATGGAGATCGCCACACAGAGTGGTATGATGAAGGACTTGTACCACGACCGGACTCCGGAAGCTGTTGCACGTCAGGAAAATATCCAGGAACTCTTAAATGGTATCCAGGAATTTACAAACAACCGTCTGGAAGAGGGCGGAGAAACAGGGCTTGTCAATTTTCTGGAAGAGGTTTCCTTGTTGACGGATCAGGACAATGAATCGGATGACGATATAAATAAAGTTACCTTGATGACTATTCACTCCAGTAAAGGGTTGGAATTTAAAAATGTATATGTGGTTGGCGTTGAAGAAGGGCTTTTCCCATCCACTATGACGCTGGATAGTGAACAAGGAGTGGAAGAGGAACGCAGGTTGTTTTATGTGGCTGTAACCCGGGCCAAAGATAGCGCCACAATTTCTTTTGCACGTACACGTTATAAGTACGGTGAGTCGGCATTTTGCAGGCCCAGCCGTTTTATCGCAGAAATAAATGAAGAGTTTGTCGAGTTCTCCGGTGGACAGGCAAAAATTCCCGGGCGACCTGGAAGGTTTGCGCCCAAACAGACTGAACGGCCTTCGCTGGGAGGTTCCCAACAAGTTAGGAATCCGGGTTATAATTTTAAAAAAGTGGGCAATCAACAGTCTTCCACAAAGTCTGTTGCGTTTAAAGGATCAAGCTCGGGTAACCTTAAGCCTGGGGTAGCCGTAGAACATATTCGTTTTGGTAAAGGTAAGATTGTTAGTGTTGATGGGCAGATGCCAAATGCAAAAGCTACCGTAGACTTTGAAAATGCGGGCGTTAAACAATTACTTTTAAAATTTGCCAAACTAAAAATTTTGGGTTAGATTTGTGGCCATAGTACTGCATGATATATACATGTTTACTGCACAATTTACAATTAAAGCCCCCAAAATCCGAACTGTTTTAATCAAAAAGTTAGCTTTTTAAATAGCAAGGGTTTTAATAATATCTCAAAAGATTCATTTTAGAGAAGAGATTTTTATTGATTATGGATTATAATTCGAATAGGAAAAAGTTGCTTTTGCCTGAGTATGGGCGTCATATTCAAAAAATGGTGGACCATTGTGTTTCCATCCAGGACATAGAAGAAAGAACCAAGTGCGCACATTCCATTATTGGAAATATGGGAAATATGTTTCCGCATTTACGCGATGTAAACGATTTCAAACATAAGCTGTGGGATCATTTGGCCATTATGTCCGATTTTAAATTGGAAATCGAAACGCCATTTGAACTTCCTGAAAGGGAAACATTAAATGAGAGACCCAAAAAACTAGCTTACAACAATCAGCGTATCAAATACCGTCACTATGGACGTACCATTGAACATATGATTGATAAAGCTGCCGAGATGGAAGATGGCGAGCATAAAAAGCATTTGATTATGCTGATCGCCAATAACATGAAGAAATCGCTGATTACGTGGAACAAAGATTTCCCCGGTGATGAGCGTATATTTAATGATATGAGAAAGATGTCGGGAGGAAAACTTGACATTGGTGACGACATTAAAATTCCGGAACAAAGGGATAATCAAGTGAGTCCAAACCGCAACAAGAAGAAGCGTACTTTTAAGCGTCACGACGACCGCAGAAGCAAATCTTAGTTGAGTTACATGCAGGACTTGACGTATTTAAAGTATGAAGTCGATTCTAAAGGCTAATTTTATAATCCTAAATTAATGCACTGTTTCGAAATTGAAGGAGGGCACAAGCTTTCCGGCGAAATTACCCCACAAGGGGCTAAGAATGAAGCACTACAGGTTATATGTGCGACCTTACTGTCAAGAGAAGAAATTGTTATCAGCAATATCCCCGATATTGTTGACGTAAATAATCTGATCAACTTACTGGGCGATATAGGTGTAATAATCAATCGGGTAAGTAGGCATACCTGTTCCTTTAAGGCTGAAAATATTGATCTGGATTATCTTCAAAGCCGGGAATTCAGAAAAAAAGCGTCATCCTTGCGTGGATCCATTATGATTATGGGGCCACTTTTGGCACGTTACGGAAAAGCTTATTTCCCAAAGCCCGGAGGCGATAAGATTGGGCGTCGCAGATTGGATACCCACTTTATTGGATTTGAAAAGTTAGGTGCCAGTTTTCATTATAACCCCAACGAAATATTTTATAGTGTTGAGGCCGATGCATTAAAAGGTGCGTATATGTTGTTGGATGAAGCATCAGTAACGGGTACTGCCAATATTGTTTTGGCCGCTGTGCTTGCCCAAGGTAAAACAACCATATATAATGCCGCATGTGAACCTTATTTACAGCAGTTATGTAAGATGTTGGTGAGCATGGGCGCCCAAATAACAGGGATAGGGTCTAACCTTTTATATATTGAGGGAGTAGAAAGCCTGGGCGGATGTAAACACCGCATTTTACCTGATATGATTGAAATCGGTAGTTTCATTGGAATGGCCGCCATGACTGGTTCTGAGATCACGATCAAAGATACGGCATACGACGAATTAGGAATTATTCCGGATGCGTTCCGGAGAATGGGAATTAAGTTGGAGCGCAGAGGAGATGATATTTATATTCCAGAACAAAAGGAGTATGAAATAGAAACTTTTATCGATGGCTCCATTATGACTATTGCCGATGCTCCTTGGCCGGGACTGACACCTGATTTGCTGAGCGTTTTTCTGGTAATAGCTACCCAAGCCAAAGGAAGCGTACTGATACACCAAAAAATGTTTGAGAGTCGATTGTTTTTTGTGGACAAACTGATTGATATGGGCGCACGTATTATTTTATGCGATCCACACAGAGCCACAGTCATCGGACTAAACAAAGAAACATCGTTGAGGGGTACCACTTTAACTTCACCTGATATCAGGGCAGGAGTGGCATTGTTAATAGCTGCTTTATCGGCTAAGGGTAAGAGTGTTATCCAAAATATCAATCAAATAGACAGGGGATATCAGAATATTGATGAAAGGCTTCAAAAGTTAGGCGCTAAGATTAAAAGAATTTAAGAGCAATATTTATACATGGTATTCAAGGGTTTCATCGTTGTGTGAAACCCTTTTTTTGTGCTTCTCAAACTTTCCCAAAATATTTAAGCCTTAAAAAGGATGATGTAAGGTGGATAGGGTTCTTTTTATCATGAAAATTTTTCAAGACATTTGGTTACAAAATTGAGTGATTAAAATCTTTTAAAAGGGGAGTGTTGAAAAGGTTACATACCTTAACAATGTTTAACACGATGTGATTTCAGGGATGCTATTAGCCCAGACTTATATATGTAAGTGAATGATATACAGTGCAGTATATAAATATGATTTTGTGGTATTGCATTAACTTTTGTAGGGTAAACCCATAAAGATAATGAATAAAATATTAATTGCAAATAAATTGTTTTGGTTTTTAATGTTTTTGAATATACTTTTGACGATCGTTTTACTAACATTTGTCATGAAAACGGGTACGTTAATCTAATTTAAGATTAACTGCACTGCAATTTTTTTAAACTTTGCAGCGTGAGTATAAACCAAAATATGTATGTATGAGAAAGCTAAAACTATTACTATTGGTTGTTTTAGCAGGGCCAGGATTCTTATCGTTTATCAATGGAATACCGGAACCTTCGGTCGGTATGGGGATAGGAGATAGAGTACCTGAGTTAAGAACTACTTTACTGAACGGATCCGATTTTGATTTAGAATCATTGCAAGGAAAAATGGTTTTAATTGATTTCTGGGCCTCGTTCGATGGAGAATCTCGCGTAGAGAATCATCAAAAGATGATGCTTCAAAAGAAGTTTGCGAACAGCAAATTTCACAATGGAGAGGGTTTTGTTGTTGTATCAATCTCTCTTGACAGATTTAAATCGCCTTTAGCAAAAGCTATTAAAGAGGATGGACTTGTCAATGCCCTGCACATCTGCGACTATCAAGGAGCAGAATCGTCCATCGCAAAAAGCTTTCAGGCAAAGGAGCCAGTCAATTATCTTATTGATGGAGACGGTCGTTTGGTGGCACGTGGCTCAAGTATTAACAAAGTGGCAGCGTCACTGGAGTACCTTCACAGAAATTAATTTTCTTCTTTTTACATTTTTCGATTAAAAATATCTACAAATAACTAAGTTTGTTATTGGATTTGGATTAGGATATTTTTGTGTCCTAATTCATTTCCTTTAAAAAATTTAGGCAGGATTCTTGTTAGGATTTGGCGGGGTTTAGGACCAATGAATTAAACATTTGAGACAAACCGTTGTTTGATGTATATTTTTATTTAGGATTAATTAAGGTGAGATATGGAGAAAATAAATTTAGGAAAGTTTGGTATCGTACTGGGGATATTGTTTTTGTTGACGCTTAATTTAAGTGCCAGTGATAATGTTAAAACAGGTCTGGAAATCGGCAATAAGGCACCTGAGATTAAGCTCTTGTCCCCCAATGGGGAAGTGATAGCTTTATCTTCTTTAAAAGGCAAGATGGTGTTAATTGATTTCTGGGCTTCGTGGTGTGGGCCATGCCGTAGGGAAAACCCTCATGTGGTAGAAGCTTATAACGAGTTTAAAGACAAGAGGTTTGACAATGGGAAAGGATTTACAATTTATAGTGTTTCGCTTGATAAGTCGAAACAGAGGTGGATTAAAGCGATAGAGGATGATAAGCTGACCTGGTCGAGCCATGTGAGTGACCTATTGGGGTGGAGTTCTAAAGCAGCCCAGATTTATGGTGTTAGGGGCATCCCCGACAACTTTTTAATTGATGGTGATGGCATAATCGTTGCCAAAAGATTGAGGGGGCCTTATTTAGAGGCAGCTCTTAAAAAGTATGTCAAGTGAAACTATTGTAGATTATTATTGGATATTGGAGTATATTCAGCAGCCTAAAAAATTGAAGTGAAAATCATGGCTCAGTATAAATAATAATCGGCAGAACAATAAACGGAATTTCAACAAATATATGGCAGTGCATCGAGTGTATGTACTGCCATTGTTAGTTTTGCAATATGACATTTTGGGGATAATCCTCAAAAACGCTGTCAATTTGTCCAAAACCATGCCGATGGCAAAATAATTGTGAAGGCAAAGCGTACGTAATGAAATAAAAATAAAATAATATAATGGCAAGTAAAGAATCAAAAAAACAAAAAAAGGAGGAAGTGGTTGAAGAACAGGTAACCGTTAATGCTACCGAAAATAAGAAGGATAAAGCAGGGGAGACTGTTGGGGATGAAGTGAAGGAGGAAAGCACTGAAGATGTTCCGTCTCAAAGTGAAGAAGAAGCAAAAATCGAAGAGCTATCATTGAAGGTTTCTGAATTAAACGATAGGTATTTGCGTTTGACAGCAGAGTATGATAATTACAGGAAACGTACTTTGAAAGAGCGGATGGAATTAATGAAAAGTGCCGGGGAATCTGTGTTGAATGGTATTTTGCCGGTGGTTGACGATTTTGACAGGGCAATTTCACATATCGACGAGGCGAAGGACCTGAAGGCCGTGAAGGAAGGGATTGATTTGATTTATAACAAGTTTCAAGAGTTTCTGAAGCAGAATGGAGTGGTTGAAATTGAAGCAAAGGAAAAAGATTTTGACACGGATTTGCATGAGGCTATTACAAAAATACAGGCCCCAACTGATGAAATGAAGGGAAAAGTGATTGATTGTGTTGAAAAAGGGTATATGCTGAATGATAAAGTAATGCGTTTTTCAAAAGTTGTTGTCGGAGAATAAATAGCACCTGATATATAAGTTATGTCGAAAAGAGATTATTACGAAATACTGGAGGTATCGAAAAATGCCTCGCCGGAGGAAATTAAAAAAGCCTACCGAAAAAAGGCGATTCAATTTCACCCCGATAAAAACCCCGGTGATAAGGCGGCTGAAGAAAAATTTAAAGAAGCTGCCGAGGCTTATGAGGTGCTGAGCGACGCCCAAAAGAAATCGCGCTACGACCAGTTTGGCCATGCAGGCGTTGGCGGAGCGGCCGGCGGAGGTTTTGGTGGCGGAGGTATGTCCATGGACGATATCTTCTCACACTTCGGAGATATATTCGGAGGTGGCGGATTCGGTGGTTTCAGCGGATTTGGCGGGTTTGGCGGCGGTGGCCGTCAGCGCGTAAATAAAGGCTCAAACCTTCGCGTAAAAGTTACCCTTACTCTGGATGAGATTCTCAATGGTGTTGAAAAGAAAATTAAAGTAAAAAAATACGTTCCATGTAGTCACTGTAAAGGTTCGGGAGCAGATGGAGGAGCTTCTCACAGCACTTGTTCAACATGTAACGGTTCAGGTCAGGTTACCCGGATTTCCAATACCATATTAGGTCAGATGCAGACCGCATCTACTTGTCCTACCTGTGGTGGGGAAGGAAAAATAATTACCAACAAATGTAAGTATTGTGCAGGCGAGGGAATTGAAAAGGATGAGGAAGTAATCTCTATCAATATTCCTGCCGGTGTTGAAGAAGGCATGCAGTTGTCCGTTTCTGGAAAAGGCAATGCCGCCCGCCGTGGAGGTATTAACGGTGACTTGTTGGTCCTTATTCACGAAGAAGAGCATAGCGAGCTGGTTCGTGACGGAAGAGACTTGTTGTATAATTTATTTGTGAGTATTCCTGAAGCTACGTTAGGTGCTCCGGTTGAAATCCCAACTTTGGAAGGTCGTGTAAAAGTGAAAATCGAAGCGGGAACCCAACCAGGAAAAGTATTACGTTTGAGAGGTAAGGGACTGCCGGAAGTAAACGCCTACGGAAGAGGTGACTTGTTGGTGAAGATCAATGTATGGATACCCAAGGATATTTCTCGCGAAGAGAAAAAAGCAATGGAGAAAATGGCAGAATCAGAGAGTTTTACCCCAAAACCATCTTCCCATGAAAAGAGTTTTTTCAGTAGAATGAAGGATATGTTCTAAAAAAAAAGCCCCGATTTTTGCAAAAATCGGGGCTTTTTTTCTAAACTTTTTAGATCCCACCTAAAAACAAGCTAAGCTATATCTTTCTGTGAAGTTAAACCCGCAATCTGCATTGGAAATCCTATTGCACATTGAAATTGTTTCAAAACAAGACACTCTGCTGCTTCACTTCAACTCACCATAACGATGCTCCCGAAAGTAATCGGGACAAGTGATGCCTCGTTTCAGTAAAGCCTTGTTTTATTGCACTTTCAATGTTCACGACGAAGTGCTAATGCATAATCCGGGTTAAACTGCTTCAAAACATGGCGTTTCACTGAGTTGCTTCAACACAACAGAGCGTTGCTATGCATCTTTTCAGCAATTACTTGTTTTATGGTGTTTTAAATGCGCATTACGTATCTCAAATACATATCCGGTTTAAAGATCCGATATTGTTATGTCCCACATCGATGGAGCAAAGAGACATCATGATACCAGAAGTTTAATTCCTTCGGGAAGATGTGGGTACAGGGGTAAATGATCAATTATCAGAATAACCACAAGTAAGTCGCCACTTGCTAAATCACCTTTAGCTCTTTTCCTATTTTCACAAAAGCATTAATAGCCCGGTCGAGATGCTCTTTTTCGTGAGCTGCTGAAATCTGAATTCTGATTCGGGCTTGCCCTTTTGGCACAACCGGGTAATAGAATCCAATCACATAAATACCTTCATCCAGTAACTTGTTGGCAAACTCCTGCGAAAGTTTGGCGTCATAAAGCATTAGGGCAATTATGGCAGAATCGGTTGGTTTGATATCGAATCCTGCGGCTTGAATTTTCTCCTTGAAATATGCGGCGTTCTCAACAACCTTATCCCTGTACACTGTCGATTCCGTCAACATATCAAACACCTCGCTTGCTGCACCAACGATGGCTGGAGCCAAAGAGTTGGAGAATAAATAAGGACGGGAGCGCTGACGAAGCATGTCGATAATTTCTTTTTTGCCGGAGGTAAACCCGCCCAGTGCGCCACCTAACGCTTTGCCGAGTGTGCTGGTAATAATATCCACCCTTTCCATTACGTGATGGTATTCGTGCGTTCCACGACCGGTTTTTCCGATAAATCCGGAGGCATGGCTATCGTCCACCATTACCATACTATTGTATTTTTCCGCTAGGTCGCAAATTTCATTTAATTTGGCAATGTCACCGTCCATAGAAAAAACCCCATCGGTAACAATTATTCTATAGCGCTGTGCTTGTGCTTTCTTCAATTGTTCTTCTAAGTCGGACATGTCGGCATGCTTGTAACGGTATCGTGCAGCCTTGCATAAACGAACACCATCAATGATGGAAGCATGGTTTAATTCGTCTGAGATAATAGCATCTTCCGCGTTCAGCAGAGGTTCAAAAACGCCGCCGTTGGCATCGAAACATGCGGCATATAATATAGTGTCCTCGGTCCCAAGAAAACTGGCGATTTTTTGCTCCAGTGTTTTATGGATATCTTGGGTTCCGCAAATAAAACGAACCGAAGACATGCCGTAACCGTGGGTATCCATAATTTCCTGAGCAGCTTTAACCACCCGCGGATGCGAAGAAAGGCCCAGGTAATTGTTGGCACAAAAATTCAATACGTTTTTGCCGGTGCTAACCTTAATGTCAGCCCCTTGTGCCGTGGTTATAATCCTCTCGTTTTTATATAATCCCGACTCTTTTATCTGTTCAAGCTCGGTAATCAAGTGGTTTTTGAAGTCTCCGTACATATTTTTACAATTAAATTTTATCCAAAATTATAAAGCTAAACCAACTAAAAAAATGACATACGCAATGTATTGTTTTACATTTTGGTTAAATGTAAATTATAATGCAAGGAAAATTGGCATAAAAAATCTCCTCCTGCAAATTCAGTAAAGTCCAACTGAAGATGAATGAGGAGATATGCTTATTGTATTGCTCACCTCAGAGCGTGTTTAAAATTTTATCCTTTATTAGAAGCAATGAGCTTTTTCTCTAATGGGTTTCCAGGTTCCTGCCGGATCAATCTCAAAGGTTACGGCAATTTGATAATGTGTACCCATGTTTCCTACAAAGTTCTGATGGAATGTAAAATAACTAGTTTCGCCTGGTTCGTTTATTACATGTCGGCTATATTGAGATACTTTAAATATCTCACCGGTCGAGGCAGAAACAACCACAGCTTTTACGGACGCCTTAACCCAATCTACATGTCCATCCTTGTTGAAATGTGTCACCTGACTACCTGTAAACGTACCATAAAGATTATCTCCGTCACACTCATACATTACTCTTTCCCAGAATCCTCCTATCACTTTCCCTAACAGATTGCGCCTGTGTTGAAGTAATTGCAAAAAAGGAAATCAATAGTCCAACTACTAAAATTTTAGCTTTCATAATTAAAGATTTTTAATTAATTAATATCTGGAGTTTACAAGAATATACAAGTTACGAAATAAAGCCCTCGGGCACAATACATAAACGGCCTATTTTTAATCGGATATTCTGAGAGGACTAAACTGGTTGGTATGAAGAATAAAGGGTGTAATGTTGTGATCTTTTGGTAGTTTTAAGAGAGGTATGCCAGCCTGTGCAGGGTTACGATTCTTGTGTATATTTAGCTCTTTGTTTCTGATTTGTCTTTGTGTTAGGCACTTTCAGACGATTATTGAAAAAATGAATTAATGATGGTTTCAAGTACTTGTCGGTTTAACCGATCTTCTCGCTACAATAAAAAAGAAAATTAGAGGTTATAATAATAGGTTGCAAATGTCTGGATTGAATTTATTTTACTGCGGAGTTTTTAGTATTTATATATTACATTTGCGATTCTGGGGATTATAGAAAAACAAAAAAGCGTGTTGTTAGCATGTATTCAAGAACTAGATATAAAGTTAAACTTAGGTTAAAGGCCATTTATGTTTTTGTAGGACTGTTTGTTACCATTAGTTTTGGTGCTGCTCAGGACAAAGTTGAGCTTGGAGGCTATGTAGGAACATCTTATTATTTGGGCGACCTTAATCCTCAAAACCAATTTTATCAGCCGGGTTTATCATTTGGAGGTGTGGCACGATATGTGCTTGACGACAGGTACGCCTTGAAAGGAACCCTTGGAGTGGCAAGTTTAAAAGGAAGTTACCCGGACAACAACGTGTTGTTCCCGGAAGGTGATGTGCCCTATTCGTTTAGTAGGAAAGTAGCGGATGGAACGCTACAAATGGAGTTTAATTTTAAATCGTACGATCATCCTTTCGTAAGCACGACGAATTTTACGCCATATATTTCATTGGGCTTGGGCACAAGTGTTTATAAAAGATTTTCGACAGAAATTGGAAATAATTCTCAACAAACGGTTTTTATATTATCTTTGCCATTCGGTATTGGAGCCAAGTATAAAATAAACAAGTGGATAAGGGTGGGAGCGGAGTGGAGTTTCAGGAAGACTTTTGTTGACGATTTGGATGTGGTAGGTTCAAACCTTCCTGTAAATGCAGAGGATGCATACGGGTTTAACAGCGAAAGTAAAATCCATAATACAGATATGTACTCTGTGGCCAGTGTGCATATGACGTTTAGTTTATTTACAAGAAAGGCACAATGTAATAGTGGTTATTAAAAAAAGGCAAAGACAGATAAAATATGTCAGTAAAGGATAAACTGATAAAAGAATTATTGCCCAAACATGTGGCCATCATCATGGATGGAAACGGGCGATGGGCAAAAAAGCGCGGGAATTCGAGAGTTTTTGGGCATAAGAATGGAGTTAAAGCTGTTCGTGCTGTAACGGAAGCGGCAGCGGAGTTGGGAATAGGGTATGTTACATTATATGCCTTCTCTACCGAAAACTGGAACCGTCCCAAGCTGGAAGTCGATGCTTTGATGTCGTTATTGGTTTCGACAATTAGCTCCGAAACGAAAACCTTGATGGAAAACAATGTTAGATTGGGAGTTATTGGTAGTGTTGATACCCTGCCAAAAGACGTGCACCGCAAGTTGATGGAGTGCATGGAAAAAACCTCACAAAATACTGGTCTTACCTTAAATTTGGCGTTAAGCTATAGTTCAAGATGGGAAATCACGGATGCAATCCGCAAGATAGCCCGTAAAGTAAAAGATAATGAATTAGAACCTGATGACATTAATGCCGAAATAATCTCAAATAATTTAACCACAGCGAATATACCCGATCCCGAGTTGATGATTAGGACGAGCGGTGAATTACGCATAAGTAACTTTTTGCTCTGGCAATTGGCTTATGCCGAACTTTATTTTTGCGACACGCTCTGGCCCGACTTCCAAAAGGAAGATTTTTACGAAGCTTTGAACGATTACCAAGGCAGGGAAAGAAGGTTCGGTAAAACAAGCGAACAATTAACAAAATAGAAAAATTTAGATTCAATATATAATGCTGAAACATTTTACACTTTTCTTTATCATTCTCACCATACTCCCCACATTATCGTTTGCTCAGAATCAAGAGAGTGTACCTCTCATTAGCTATTCCGGTTCTCCCCGTAAATACGAAATAGCTGAAATTACTGTAACAGGTATCCAAAACTACGATCCTAAGATCCTGGTAAACCTTTCCGGACTAAAAGTCGGTCAAAAACTCAATGTTCCCGGCGAGAAAATTTCGGAGGCCATCAAGAAATATTGGGAGCACGGACTATTTTCCGATGTGAAGATAAAGGCATCTAAAATTGAATCCGGGAAAATATGGCTCGAAATTCAACTGCAGGAACGTCCTCGCTTGTCGGATATCAACTACTATGGGTTGAAGAAATCGGAGATAGAGACCGTAGCTGAAAAAGTGGCCATGATGAAAGGAAGTCAGGTTACGCCTTATCTGATTACACGTTCCGAGAAATATATAACGGATTATTTTGTGGGCAAGGGATTCTATAATACAGAGGTTCGTGTAGTGCAAAAGGACGATACTACCAAAATGAACCATGTTTACCTGGACATTACCGTTGATAAAAAGGAGAAAGTAAAAGTTAGGGCACTGGATTTTACAGGTAATACAGTGTTTAGCGACAGTAAGTTAAACCGTACCATGAAGAAGACCAATGCCAAAGGTAAAATCAAAAATTTCTTCCGTACCAAAAAATTTATCGACGAAACCTATCAGGAGGATCTTGTCGCCGTAATTGATAAATATAATGAGTTTGGATACCGGGATATGATCATCGATTACGACTCCATATCCAGGAACGACGACAATACCGTAGATATTAAGATAAATATTGAAGAAGGGTCTAAATATTTCTTGGGTGATATCTCCTGGATTGGGAATAGCATATACCCCGGTGAGTATCTGAGTGCCATGTTGCGACTGGAGAAAGGGGATGTTTTTAACCAAAAGCTATTGGACGAGCGTTTGTTTCAGGATGATGACGCGGTGCATAACCTTTATATGAACAACGGTTACTTGTTCTCTAATATCCAGCCGGTAGAAGTAAATGTTTATGGAGATACCATTGACTTGGAGATGCGTGTGTACGAGGGTAAGCAAGCTTCTATTAATAATATTGTCATCAATGGAAACACTAAAACGCACGAACATGTGGTTCGCCGTGAAGTTCGTACTAAACCGGGACAGCTGTTTAGCAAATCGGAATTGATTCGTACGGTACGAGAGCTGTCCCAGCTGGGGCACTTTAACCCCGAAAATATTCAACCCGATGTGCAGCCAAACCCCGAGGACGGGACCGTTGACCTGGTATATAACCTGGAAGAAAAAGCCAATGACCAGATTGAGCTCTCCGGCGGTTGGGGTGCCGGCATGTTTGTGGGTTCATTGGGGCTTAAATTCTCAAACTTCTCGGTACGTAATATATTTAATAAAGAGGCATGGCGGCCGTTGCCTACGGGTGACGGACAAACGTTGTCGTTGAGAGCACAAACCAACGGTAAGTATTATCAGTCGTACAGCTTCTCGTTTACCGAGCCGTGGCTGGGTGGCAAAAGGCCGAATTCGTTAACCGTATCGGCATACCGTTCTATTCAATCAAGTGTTTCCGATAGTTATTACAATAATTATAACAGCTATTTTAACAGTAGCTATTATGGAGGTTATGGAAGTAATTACGGCTATTCCCAATACGATGCTTCGGAGATCGATCAGCATATGAAAATTTTCGGTGTGTCCGTTGGTTTCGGAAAGCGTTTAACATGGCCGGATGACTGGTTCTCGTTATATGCCGAAGTGAGCTACCAACACTACGACCTCATGGATTGGCAATATTTTATTATGCAAAACGGGGTGTCGCAGAACTTACACTTCAAGTTTATGTTGTCGCGCAACTCCATCGATAACCCGTTGTATACACGTAGGGGCTCTAACTTTTCTTTCGGGGTGGAATTTACACCACCTTATTCAGCCTGGATGGACAAAAACTATGCGAACCTTTATGACCTAACGATTAACGGAGATACCGACGAAAGAGCAGAAGCACAGGAACAATTATACGATTATATCGAATACCATAAATGGACCACACAAGGATCGATATTTACGCCGCTTGATAAAGCCGAGAAACTCGTACTCATGGGTAAATATGAGATGGGATTCCTGGGATATTATAACGAAAACGTTCGTTCCCCGTACGAGAAATTTATGCTGGGAGGAGACGGAATGTCAGGTTATAGTATGTATGGTAGTCAAACGGTTGGACTTAGAGGATATGAAAACTCATCGTTAACGCCAAGAAACAGATATGGGAGTTACGATGGTAACATCTATAATAAGCTCACCTTTGAAATGCGATATCCGTTAACATTGCAGCCATCGGCCCAGGTTTATGCGTTGGCATTTTTAGAAGCAGGTAATGCATGGAGCGATTTTCAGGATTATAGCCCATTCGATTTAAAACGTTCTGCCGGAATCGGTGTCCGTATCTACCTGCCAATTTTTGGATTGATGGGAATTGATTGGGGATATGGATTTGATGAAGCTCAGGTTGAAGGTGCCAATGGAAGCCAGTTCCACTTTGTGATTGGGCAACAATTTTAATTGTGGTTTGATTTTTGAGATACATGAAACCAAGTGTAGTGTTTAACCAAAATTAAAGACATGAAAAAAATAGTTTTTATTGCGATGATAATGGCGTTTGGCTTAACTATACAAGCTCAAAAGTATGCTTTTGTCGATACGGAGTATATCTTAAAGAATATACCTGCGTTTGAGGCAGCAAACGACCAATTGAATCAAACCTCACAAGGTTGGCAAAAAGAAATTGAAGCCGTATATGCCGAGGTGGAAACCATGTATCAGAATTACCAGACCGAGAGCGTGTTTTTATCTAACGAGATGAAAATAAAGAAAGAAGAGGAGATTGTGGCCAAAGAAAAAGAAGCGCGACAGTTACAAGCAAAATATTTTGGGCCGCAAGGTGAATTAGGCAAAAAAAGGGAGGCGCTGATTAAGCCTATTCAGGACGACATATACAACGCCATACGCGAAATGGTGGAGGACGAAGGATATGCGGCCATATTTGATAAAGCATCGGGCGGTGTAGTTTTATTTTCCGACGCAAAATACGATATTAGCGACGATGTTTTAGAAAAACTGGGATATAAAAAATAGATAGTCGCATATACCTAGAGGGTATGTGTAATGTTAATACTTGATTTATGAAACTAATTAAACAACTTTTTGTTGGATTGGCCTTGATAGGTTCTACGATGGTGTCGGCACAATCCAATCTTAAATTCGGTCATGTTAATACGCAGGCGATATTATCCGCAATGCCCGAATTGAAAACAATTGACGAGCAACTGAAGGGGCAATACGAAACTCTGGAGGCACAGCTAACAACCATGCAGGAAGATTTAAAAAAGCTTCAGACAGATTACCTCACTAAAATGCAGGCAGGTAACATGTCGCCCGATGAAAGAAATATCATCGAAACCGAGTTGCAGGAAAGCAATCTCAAGGTTCAAAACTTTTTTCAAACTTCTCAGCAAACCTTGCAACAGAAAGAACAGGAGCTTAAAAAGCCAATTTTCGACAAAGTGAGTAACGCCATTCAAGAAGTAGGTGCCGAAAATGGTTTCCTATATATTTTTGAAGAAGTAGGAGGCCTGGCGGTATATAAGTCGGAAAAAAGCATTGATGTATCCAACTTGGTAAAAGCAAAACTCGGAATTCAATAATATCAATTACCATTAAAATAATAATCTAAGAATAAAAAAAATAAACATATGAAATCGATTAAATTACTACTAGTTGTTGGGGTGATTGTGTTTAGCTCAAGCACATTTGCTCAAGAGTTAAAATTCGGACACGTTAATATTCAAAAGCTGGTATCTGAACTACCTGAAAAGCTGGCCGCCGATAAAAAATTACAAGAAGAAGCTCAAAAATTGGAGGAAAACCTAAAGGTGATGAATGAAGAGTTGGAATCCAAGTATACCGATTATATGGATAAAAGGGATTCTTTACCTGAGTTAATTGTGGCCACTAAAGAAAAAGAAATCCAGGAACTGCAACAACGATTGCAAAACTTTAAGATGTTGGCGCAACAGAACATACAAACCCAGGAGCAACAAATGCTTCAACCTATCATCCAAAAAATTCAGAAAGCAATTGACGAAGTAGGTGCCGAAAATGGTTTTATATACATTTTTGATGTTAGTTCCAGGGTTGTTATCTATCATTCAGAAAAAAGTACGGATGTGGAAGAGTTGGTGAAAGCTAAATTAACGGCTTCGGTTAACTAGAAACTATATAAAAAATATATATTTGAAGGATGGTTATGTAAATAGCCATCCTTTTTTGGTTTAATCTTTTCCGAAGTTTTCAACTTTAGTAAAGAGGCAAGATTATTTGTGGCTTATCTTTTATTAAGTAAATGGAAAGTAATAAATGGAAAATAAGTTAGGGCCCATAGCGGTTTTTGATTCGGGGTACGGGGGGCTTACCGTATTAGATAAGCTACGGAAACGTTTGCCGCAATACGACTTTCTGTATTTGGGCGACAATGCCCGAACACCATACGGCACCCGATCGTTTGATGTGGTGTATGAATATACCCTGGAAGCGGTCAAAAAACTGTTCTCAATGGGCGTGCACCTCATTATTTTGGCATGTAATACTGCGTCGGCCAAAGCGCTTAGGACTATCCAGCAAAACGACTTGCCCAAAATAGACCCAACCAGGCGTGTATTAGGCGTTATTCGCCCCAGTGTTGAAGTGGTATCCCAATATACCTTGACCCATAAAATTGGTGTATTAGGAACGGTTGGAACGGTCCAATCGGATTCGTATTCAATAGAATTAAAAAAACAATCGAAAAAACTGGAGGTCTTTCAAGAGGCATGTCCCATGTGGGTGCCATTGGTGGAGAACGGTGAGGCAGAATCGGCCGGGGCAGATTACTTTATCCGGAAAAACGTGAATAACCTGTTAAAACAGGATGCGGATATTGATACGGTGATTTTGGGCTGTACCCATTATCCGTTGCTTCTGGATAAAATAAAACAGTTTTTACCAGGTTCATGTACCATTTTGGCGCAAGGTGATATTGTTGCCGATAGTTTGGCCGATTACCTTAAACGTCACCCCGAAATGGAGGCTAAGTGCTCTAAAAATGGTCAGGTGTCATTTTATACTACCGAAAACGCCGATAAATTCAAGCAGACAGCAGGTTATTTTTTTAAAGAGGACATCGAGGTAAAACATATTCATCTGTAAATGTCATTGGTAAATCTTGTAAATCATGGGTTTGATTTCAGAAAATGTTCATAATCAGCATATGAAGAAACAAACTTTTCCAAAGTTTTTAACTTTGGAAAAGTTAACCGGACCAGCACAGACCATTGCTTCACTAAGCAATGCCTAATTACTCCTCCTTGTACCAACTAGAGTACATCAGATAGTTATTCGCAATTTTATTAATCATTTCCTTGGTTTGCTGCGGTTCAATATCTTTTACCTTTTTAGCGGGAACTCCGGCATATACACTGTTCGGCTCAACTTTAGTCCCGGTTAAGACTAATGAATTAGCTGCTATGATAGAGTTTTCTCCTATAACGGCATGGTCCAGAACAGTAGCTCCTATACCTACCAAAACATTGTTCTCTATTTTTGCGCCATGAATGGTAACATTGTGTCCAATAGAAACGTTATCGCCAATTTCGATGGTCGATTTCTCATAAAGCGTGTGCAAAACAGATCCATCCTGAATATTAACTTTATTGCCGATACGAATTGAGTTTACATCCCCCCTGAGCACTGCATTAAACCAAACGCTGCAATCGTTTCCCATTTCAACATCGCCAACAATGGTGGCATTTTCGGCTAAATATACATTTTCTCCAATTTTGGGAGTAAATCCCCTTACTTCTTTTATTAGTGCCATTAATTTAGTAGTATTTGTTTAAATTTATTATTGATTCTTAAACCAACATTTCGTGCAAATTTACGCTTTTTACTAGCAAATAATATGTTCGTGAGCATGACTTTGATTTATTCGAAAATCCGTTGTATTGTCTTATCAGTTTAGTTATCTTTAAACAAACAGTTTTGGATTGGTATTTGTTGTGGAGAAAAAGAACATAAAATATTGGTTTTCGCGCTTAAATACTGACGTCTGTCAAGCTTTTGTTATTCCATACCGATTACCTTTACTGTTCAATTAACGCTAACAGATTCTTTTAAGGAAATTACTAGAACATGAATCCTCAATGACCCTTATTGCAGGATTTTATTTTATGTAATTATGATGAAAGAATCTATAAAGAATCCTGATATAAAGTTTTAAAATAATTATGGGCAGAAGTTCAAAAGTAATCGAGCGGGACGAGGTCGTTGTGAGGTTTTCGGGCGACTCGGGTGACGGAATGCAATTGACCGGAACCTTGTTTTCAAATACTTCGGCGGTTTTTGGAAACGATATTTCTACATTTCCAGATTATCCGGCTGAGATCAGGGCCCCACAAGGAACCATTGGTGGGGTTTCCGGTTTTCAAGTTCATTTTGGCCACACGGAGGTATACACACCGGGCGATTATGCCGATGTGCTGGTGGCCATGAATCCGGCGGCACTAAAGGCTAATTCTAAATGGGTAAAACCGGGCGGGACCATCGTTATGGATGTGGACAGTTTTGATGACAAACATTTGGAGAAGGCGGGTTACACCACAAATGATCCAATTACCGAGGATAAACTTGGCGATTATAATATTATTAAAGCCCCTATCACAACCCTTACCAAAGAGAGTCTGAAGGATATGGGATTGGATAATAAAAGTATTTTGCGAAGTAAAAACATGTATGCGCTTGGTCTGGTGTATTGGTTGTTTGACCGATCGCTTGAGCATACACGTGAGTTTATTAAGAAAAAGTTTGCCAAAAACCCATTGGTTGTGGAGGCCAACTTAAAAGTGCTGAAGGAAGGTTATGATTACGGTGTGATTATCCAAGCGGTAACGCCTTCGTACCATATTAACCCGGCATCCATTAAAAAGGGGAAGTACCGTAACTTAAATGGTAATACTGCTGTTGCATGGGGCTTGATTGCAGCTGCCCAGAAAGCAAACCTTGAATTGTTTTTAGGATCGTATCCTATTACCCCGGCAACAGAGATTCTTCAAGAACTCTCTGCCCGTAAAGATTTAGGTGTAAAAGTATTTCAGGCCGAGGATGAGATTGCAGGGATATGTACCGCTATTGGAGCCAGTTTTGCAGGTGATTTGGCTGTAACATCCACCTCCGGTCCCGGATTGGCCTTAAAAGGCGAAGCCATTGGTTTGGCGGTTATTTCGGAATTGCCACTGGTGATTGTAAATGTACAGCGCGGAGGCCCGTCAACAGGACTGCCGACCAAAACAGAACAGAGCGACTTGATGCAGGCCTTATATGGCAGAAACGGAGAAAGCCCGTGTGTGGTGATGGCAGCTTCTTCGCCTATCAACTGTTTCGAATATGCTTTTTATGCGGCTAAAATTGCCATTGAACACATGACACCCGTAATTTTGTTAACGGATGGTTTTTTGGCCAATGGTACGCAGCCATGGAGGATTCCTGATTTGGCAGACTATCCCGAGATTGTTGCCAAGCGTGTTCCCGATGAAGAAAAAGAGGGTTGGATGCCATACAAACGGGATCCCGAATCATTGGTTCGTTGTTGGGCACCCGTTGGTACACCTGGTCTAATGCATCGTATTGGCGGTTTGGAAAAAGATGAAAATACAGGCGGTGTTTCATATGATGCCGAAAGTCACGAGAAGATGGTGTACTATCGGGAGGCCAAAGTGAAAAAAATAGAAAACTATATTCCGGAACAAGACATTTTAGGAGATCCGGATAGTGAAGTACTTGTGGTTGGCTGGGGCGGTACCTTTGGGCACTTGTATACCGCAGTGGAGGAACTTCAGGATGAGGGTGTAGGAATTGCTTTGGCACATTTTAACTATATAAATCCGTTGCCCAAAAATGCACATGACGTGTTAAAGCAATACAAAAAAATATTGGTTTGTGAATTAAATTTAGGTCAGTTTGCCAATTGCCTGCGTATGAATTTTCCTGATATTCAGTATCGTCAGTACAACAAAGTGCAGGGCTTACCATTTACGGTTTTGGAATTAAAGGAGCAGTTTAAAAAATTACTGGAGGAGTAATGTCATGAGTGAACAATGTGAATTAAAATATACCGACTTTAAAAGTGATTTAAGTGTAAGATGGTGTCCGGGATGTGGTGACCATGCGATTCTTAATTCGGTACAAAAGGCCATGGCCAACTTAAACGTGGAACAGCACAATGTGGCCGTCATTTCCGGAATCGGTTGTTCTTCGCGATTCCCATATTATATGAATACCTATGGTTTTCATACTATTCATGGAAGGGCCGCAGCGGTTGCTTCGGGTGTTAAGGTGGCCAATCCCCATTTGCATGTATGGGAGATTACAGGCGATGGAGATGCCTTGGCGATTGGAGGAAACCACTTTATTCATCTTATCCGAAGGAATATTGATATCAACGTGATTCTTTTTAATAACCAAATTTACGGATTGACGAAAGGACAATATTCGCCGACTTCAAAGCGAGGGTTTATTTCTAAAACTTCACCATTTGGTACGGTGGAAGATCCTTTTCGACCCGGGGAATTGGCGTTAGGTGCACGAAGCCAGTTTTTTGCCAGAACAGTGGATAAAGAATTGAAACTTTCCGTGGAAGTATTGGAGGAGGCTGCAAAACACAAAGGAACATCCATAGTGGAAGTGCTGCAAAATTGTGTGATCTACAACGATAAAACACATGAGGCCATCACAGACAAAGAACATAAATTGGACAGGACCATTGTTTTAAAACATGGCGAAAAAATGATTTTCGGCACCAACAGGGACAAAGGTTTGGTGATGGACGGTATGAACATTAAAGCGGTTACCCTTGGTGAAGATGGGTATACCATGGATGATATTTTGGTACATGATGCCGAAACCCATCATGTTTCGATGCATCGTAAGTTAGCCAATATGGATTATCCGGAACTACCGGTTGCCTTAGGGGTTATCCGTTCGGCGGACGGACTTAGTTACGATGAATGTGTTGAAAAGCAATTAGATGAGGTTCAGAAAAATACCAGGGTACATACATTCGAAGAATTGGTTAATTCGGGAGAAGTTTGGGAGGTAGAATAAATACAAATCTTATATTCTATGAAAAAGGATTGCTCAAAAAAGCAATCCTTTTTATATATTTTACCTTAGGGTAGTTGAGTTTTCAAATTTAACCTTGTTATTGCCTTTGATGGTTTTGTTTTTTAACGCTAAATACTCGTCGGCAGAAATATCTTCGATATGGGAGACTCCACCATTTTTGTCAAGCTTTACAACTCGATAAATGGGGCCGTCTTCATAATTAGAAGTTAGTGACGGATCAATAAGAGGTGTTCCCTCAACAACATATTTTGTTTCGCCAACAATAAAATAAAAGAATTTACTATAAAGTACACCATCCAATAAAGCAACACAACCAGGTACGCTCTCAATAGCTCTGTCGATAGCTTCTTTCATATTTGGAATACCTGTGGGAATGAAAATAATAATATAAGCTTTATCAGAACCTTCGACCCTTGCTTTACCTCTTTCAAAGGAGGCCCCTTTGCTTAGGTCCACATTTTTTGTTGAAATAATGGTGAAATCAACCAAACGTTGCGTACATGATGTAAGTGCAAACATGGCAACAAATAAAACAACTAAATTCTTTTTCATAATCTGAGTATAAAAACCCTACTCGTATGGCTTTTCGGTTCCGCCCCGTTTTTTTTAATGGTATCTGGTATCCATTATTTTAAATATCTATTCAATTTAATAAGCTTTCTCTATAATGTCAATAGGTGAATTCTTAGGAATGGAATTTAGTAAAGCAATAAATAGCCTCTGTAAAAATTATAAGTAGTTTATTTTTGAAAAAAAATATTGAAATGTTGTAACTTATGTGGCACATTAGACGTCAGAATGCACAGGTACCCAAAACATAAAAAACAACACATATGGCACGTAAAAAAGTAATATTATCTGTATTCACATTGCTTGTCGGAGTAAGCTTATTGGCAAAAAGCGGAACCAACGAAAGGGAAGTGCGGGGAGTGGCGAAATTTAATTCAATTACGGCAAACTCCGGTTTAGACGTATACATCGTACAAGGAAGTGAGTGCAGCGTGGAGGTGGAGGCTTCAAAAAGTCAGATTCACAGAATAGTTACCGAAGTAAAAGGTGGAACTTTACATGTTTATGTCAAAGGAAATTTCCGATGGAATTTAAAAGATGTAAGAAAAGTATATGTCTCAGCCCCGGAGTTTACAAATATTACAGCCAATGGGGGTGCGGATATACGAGGAAATTCTGTTATAAAATCAGGGCATCTTAATGTGAAGTCAAACGGGGGAGCCGATATCTATTTATCGGTAGATACTAAAAGTTTAATACTAAACTGTAGCGGAGGGGCTGACATTATGGTAGAAGGAACGACCGAACAGCTTACAGCTTCCGCTTCGGGTGGGGCGGATATTAATGCCAAAAAATTGAAGGCCAAGTATGTAACTGCTTCGGCAAGTGGCGGTGGCGATATCGACGTTTTTGCATCAGAATCTATAACGGCTAAGGCAAGTGGCGGCGGAGATGTAAATTATATGGGTTCCCCAAAAAAGAAAAATATTAGCGAGTCGGGCGGTGGCGATGTTAGCGGGTATTAACCCGTATAATTTAAATATTTTGTCCACGTTAGGATTCAATGTTCTTTAAATACCCCGATTGTCTTTAATTTTTGTGTGCTGATTATAGGAGCGGGTTTTATGCTTTGTCGCTCTATCTTAGGTAGAATGTCTTTTGATATGCCGTGTACGCATAATAATGGTTGTTAAAGTGGGTTCTATAATTTCCGAGATCGAATAATTGCTGAACCCCCACAATGGTTAGGTTTTCCGGTACACTGTGCTTTTTTTATAAAGCATTGAATGGCGCAATAGCCCAGTGGTCACCGGCACAGAAAACACGATCGGGTATTGTTTTTTGTCTAAGAAACCGAATCGCCTTGCATACCTGGTTCAGATTAGAGTTTGTTGTTGAGCGATAAACTCATCTCTAACCTCCAATCTATATTTAATATGTCCATGGACTGATTTCTTTCAATGTTGCAATATTTTTGCAACCCAATAGAAACGAGATGTTCTATGACTTGAAAGGTAGCTTTGTAATCTTCAAGTAGCATTTTGTTCATGTTGGGGCTGTCTGGCACCCGGTCGTAAATAACAATTGGCTCCTCTTGTTTCTTGAAAACTCCAAAATGTTCTGTGTACTCGGTCTCCAACCCCAAACGTGCAATATTTCATTCATGCATGCATTGGGCACCACCTTGAAAACGAAGCATATATTACCAGATAAAAAAAAGGCATAAAAAAACCGGCGCATGGCCGGTTTAATAATTTTTGGGAATATGGTTAAAAACGAACCCCAACCGTTATGGCCAGGTGCTCAAACGCTGTATCATATTTTATTTCACCAAAAAACATATCGTAGTTGGTTCCGGCACCTAAATCAATCCCAATTTCGCCATCCGAAGCTTCTGCGGAGAATCCAAATCCGCCAGTAGGTCCATCATATTTAACTTTAACGTGTGAATAGTTCAATCCTGCCAGGCCATAAAATTCAAAATCACCTTCTTCATAGAAATTGTAATGTGCATCTGCATTTAATTGCCAGGCCGTTAACTTAAAATCACCCTCAGAACTTGGAAAAACAAAAGTGAAACCGGGAGATACTGACCAATCTTCGTTAAACTCATATTCGCCTCTAATGTTAATCCCAATACCCATTCCCCCATCAACGGCCCAATCGGTACCCAAGGAAAGTCCGCCGCCGTATTTTATGTTTTCGTTTTGAGCAAAAGACAATGAGGAAACCATTGTCATCATAACCACTGCTAATAGTAATTTTTTCATATCCAATTTTTTTAGGTTGCACATAATAAAGAAATACAGATCCAAAAGTATGTAAATATTGTTTGTTTGTCAACTTGCCGAACAAAGGCATTCCTTCGAAAATTGGTTACTGACCTACAGATTAAATATGTTAGTGGAATTTTATGGTACCTTCATGGAATCAAAAAAATGAGAAAAGCCAGGACTGAGGTCAATTTAAATAGAGTAGAGTTCTACACTAATGGCATCTACGTGTCATTATGTTAATCTCGAATTAAAAATACACGGATAAGCCTGCAAGTACTCCAATACCATCGGTGATTAACTTGGCTTTAGAGTCGTCAGAATCTGATACAGCTACATGAGCGTAAACTAATCCAAAGTCGAGCGAAACAAAATCATTCAGAAATACGGCTACTCCACCGCCAAAATCATAAGCAAAAACATCCATGTTAAATTCATCCGAACCTTCTTCTTTTTCGGTTTGAGTACCAATACCGAAATCAGCTCTTAGATAGGGACGAACATTGGAAGAACCAATGTAATAGATGGCATATGGTCCTACAATGGAAGTGGTTGTTTTATAATCCTCTACCTCATCGTATTCATACGTTAAAGACAATCCTATGGCAAAATTATCCACAGCAAAGTACCCTACTGTTGGACTGAGGTTGAAATTTTTGTTTGAGACTTCATCGCCCATCTTTTCCCCATCATATTGGAATCTCATTTTAGTAGAAGTAAATGTTAAATCAGAAGCTCCTGATATATGTAATTTCCCACTGTTTAACTGAGCAGTTGAAAGGGTTGAGAAAAGAGCAGAAATCGCCACGAAAAGAAATAGCTTTTTCATTTTTTTACGTTTAAGGTTAATGTATAAATTATCTGTAACCCTAAAGTAATTTTAATTATTGGTCATAAAAAACCTCCACCAAATTTATTGATGAAGGTTTGCATATTGTAGGTGGATGTTGTGTTACTCCACAATAACCACAAAGAAGTTCTTTTTACCTTTTTGAACCAAAAGATATTTGTCGTTTAAAAGATAATCGGTATTTACTGACATATCACCGACTGTAATTTTTTCTTTGTTTAAGCTGACACCTCCGCCTTTAATGGTTTTGCGTGCCTCACCTTTTGAAGGGAAAATTTCTGTTTGTACAGCAAGAAGTTCCAAGATATCAATTCCCGATTCCAATTCGTCTTTTGAAACATTAAACATAGGAACGCCTTCAAAAACGGCAAGGAAAGTATCCTCATCAATTTTTTTAAGTGCGTCCATGGTCGATTTCCCGAAAAGTATCTGGCTGGCCTCAACCGATGCCTCATACGCTTCCCGGCCATGTATCATCACAGTAATTTCTTCGGCCAGTCTTTTTTGAAGAGCACGTGCATGTGGCGCTTCAGCATGTTCCTTTACCAGTTTTTCCACCTTCTCTTGCGAAAGCAGGGTGAAAATTTTAATATACTTCTCTGCATCTTCATCGGAGGCATTTAACCAAAATTGATAAAACTTGTATGGGCTCGTACGCTTGGGGTCGAGCCAGATATTCCCCGATTCGGTTTTTCCGAACTTGCCGCCATCGGCCTTTGTAATTAAAGGACAAGTCATGGCAAAAGCTTTGCCTTCCTCACCATCCTTACTCAGCCTTCTTATAAGCTCGGTTCCGGTCGTAATATTTCCCCATTGGTCGGAACCACCCATCTGAAGTTTGCATCCGTACTCGTTATACAAATGGTAAAAGTCGGTGCCCTGAACCAACTGGTAGGTAAACTCGGTAAATGAAAGTCCTGCGTTTCCTTCTCCGCTGATTCGTTTTTTAACCGAATCCTTGGCCATCATATAATTAACGGTAATATGTTTGCCAATGTCACGAATAAAACCCAGGAAAGAGAATTCCTTCATCCAGTCATAGTTGTTTACCATGATGGCCTGGTTTTTTTTGCCACTGTCAAAGTCCAAAAAATGGCTTAACTGTTCTTTTATACAATTTTGGTTATGCCGAAGCGTGGTTTCGTCCAAAAGATTACGTTCGTCCGATTTTCCCGAAGGATCCCCAATCATCCCCGTTGCACCGCCAACCAAAACTATAGGCCTGTGACCGGCCACCTGCATATGTTTAAGCATCATCACGGTAACGAGGTGACCGATATGAAGAGAATCGGCAGTTGGGTCGATGCCAACATAACCCGTGGTCATTTCTTTTTGCAGTTGCTCTTCGGTTCCGGGCATCATATCGTGAATCATGCCGCGCCATTTCAGTTCTTCAACAAAGTTCATGGTTCTATAATTGAATGTTTTAATATCTGATTTTTATGAAACGCCAAAGATAATAAACTTTGTAGAGATTGGATATTAATATCAGAAACCAAACAACCAAAGCAGTATTTTATTATTAAACCCGGATTATGTATTATAGGCTCGTCATGAACATGGCAGGTACAATAAAACAAGGCATCACTGAAACGAGGCATCACTTGTCCCGATTACTTTCGGGAGCATCGTTCTGGTGAGTTGAAGTGATGCAACGAAGGGCTTGTTTTAAAGTAATTTCAATGTGTAATAGAATTTCTAATGCATATTGCGGGTTAAAGCCATCATGAATTTCATCGGCCGGCACGTATGGATTGGGTATCACTTTAACTTACGGTGTAACCGACAATGGTATATGTGCGTTATAGTGTGTATTATGGCAAACGATTTAATGTTGGATTGATTAAATAACTACGTGGTAGCATGCGTTGCATCCTCTACTTTTTCTTTTATTTTCTCCTGGTCGAAATTTAGGTAAGGAAAAACTCTTGGAGCAAACTCGGAAAGAGGTTGATAAATAATGGAACTTTCCCTGGTTTCTTCCGGAATAAGGTTAAAGGTTCTGTCAAATGAAGAGAAGATAGCGAGCAGGATGCTCAATATGAACGCATATTTAACAAAAGCGAAGGCAGAACCAAATATCCTGTTAACCAAACCAAGTGCAATGGCATTAACTAACCTGTCTACCAGCTTAGCCACCAGATGAACGCCGACCACAATAACCACAAAAGTCACCAAAAAGGAAATGATACCGATATAATTACTTGAAAAATGTTGCACCAGCCAATCTTCGGTAATACTTGAGAATTTAATAGCCCCCAACACGCCAAGGACTAAAGCTGCCAACGACGCAAACTCTATTATTAAACCGTTCCTAAAGCCTTTAATAATAGCTATTACCAATATGATGCCGATAACAATATCAAAATAATTCATGCGTTTATAATTTTCATTTGCTAAAATAACAAAAGAGTCGTTTAATATTACCTAAATGCCCATCTTATTTCTTCGGGAAAATATTTATATTTATCCATTAAAATATAACCGTATGCCAATTCTGAATTCCATCATATCATTAGTAAATATTCGCAGGCTTTCACAAATAGATCATTTTAAATCAAATCCTGAAGAGGTTCAAAAAGATCAACTGATGGAACTAATACGAAAGGCGAGTGCCACGGAGTTGGGTAGATACTATGATTTTGCCTCCATAAAATCCGTCATAGACTTTCAAAATCGTGTCCCGGTTCAAAAGTATGAGCAGATAGAATCATCAATTGATAAAATCCGCCATGGAGGAAAAAACGTGCTTTGGCCGGGTGAGATTAAATGGTTTGCCAAATCTTCGGGGACAACTTCATCAAAAAGTAAATTTATTCCCGTTTCAAAAGAAGCCTTGGAAGATTGCCACTTTAGGGGCGGAAAAGATGTTTTGGCCATTTACAATAAGTTGTATCCTGAAACGGAAATGTTCTCGGGAAAAGGCTTAACGCTCGGTGGCAGTCAGCAACTGAATCAGTACAACCGGGATTCTTTCTATGGCGATCTGTCTGCTATTTTGATTGGTAACCTGCCGTTTTGGGTAAATTTTATCCGAACCCCGGACCAGTCCATCGCACTAATGGATAAGTGGGAAGAGAAACTTGTTAAGATGACCGAAGCCACCATCAACGAAAATGTTACCTCATTGACCGGTGTGCCCTCTTGGTTTCTGGTCCTGATAAAACATTTATTGCAGTTTTCGGGAAAAGATAACCTGCTGGAAATATGGCCAAACCTCGAACTTTTTATTCATGGTGGCATAAACTTTGGGCCTTACCGCGAACAATACAAAAAAATAATTCCTTCGGATAATATGCATTATATGGAAACCTATAATGCCTCTGAAGGCTTTTTTGCTATACAAGACGACCCTGCTTCCAGTTCTATGCTGTTAATGTTGGATTACGGTATTTTTTACGAATTTATACCTATGGAAGAATGGGGGAAAGACTACCCACAAGCATTAACCATTGAGGATGTTGAACTGAATACCAATTATGCCATTGTTATTTCTACTAATAGTGGGTTGTGGCGCTATGCGGTTGGCGACACGGTGCAGTTTACTTCGAAATATCCGCACAAATTAGTGATCACTGGCAGAACCAAACATTTTATCAATGCTTTTGGTGAGGAAATTATTGTTGACAATTCCGACAAAGCCATTGACCATGCTTGCAAAAAAACCGGTGCCATCATTAAAGAATATACCGCCGCGCCAATGTATATGAGCACCGATGAGAAAGGCAAGCATCAGTGGATCATAGAGTTTGAAAAAGAACCTAACGATATTAAATTGTTCTCACAGGAATTAGATCGAGAACTTCAGGCTATTAATTCTGATTACGAAGCCAAAAGATACAGGGACATTACGCTGGAGTTTCCTAAAATAGAAGTCGCCAGAAAAAATCTTTTTTTCGATTGGCTGAAAAAACACAACAAGCTTGGCGGTCAAAACAAAGTGCCACGCCTTACCAATAACAGGGATTTAATTGAAGAACTTATTGCCATCAATCAAGAAAGGTGAATCATAGATAGAAATTAACGTTTTTTTGCGCCTATTTTTATACTTTTGAACCCAATTTAACTAAAAATCGATAGTAAATGCACATTGCGATAGCAGGAAATATAGGATCAGGAAAAACAACGCTTACCACTTTGCTTTCAAAACATTATGGATGGGAGGCTCATTATGAGGAAGTAGATGACAACCCCTACCTGGCCGATTTTTATGAGGATATGCAACGGTGGTCGTTCAATCTTCAGGTTTATTTTTTGAACAGTCGTTTCTCGCAGGTGAACGATATTCGAAAAAAGGGCAAGACCGTGATTCAAGACCGAACGATCTACGAAGATGCCTATATTTTTGCACCCAACCTGTATGACATGGGTTTGATGAGCAAGCGCGATTTTGACAACTATGCTTCCTTATTTGAATTAATGAGCAGTCTGGTTCAGGCACCCGATTTATTGATTTACCTTAGGGCTTCGGTTCCTAAACTGGTTGAACAAATCCAAAGTCGTGGCCGCGATTATGAGAGTGGTATCCGTCTTGACTATTTAAAGCGGCTGAATGAGCGCTATGAGGCTTGGGTTGAACAATATACGCAAGGCAAACTGCTGATAGTTAATGTGGATGAATACAACTTCATCAAAAACAAAACGGATTTAAGTTCAATCATCGATAAGGTGGACACTCATGTAAATGGACTGTTTTAAAAGATCATTTTTTCCCGAAATATAATTTTGCTTGTAACCCCCAATGGTTTTGTTTGCCGTGGGGGTTTATGGTTACATCATCTTCGGGAAAATATTCGGCTTCGATATTGGGGATAACAGTGTATCGCACACTTAATGTGGCAAACTGTTCTCCAATTATTTTTATCAGTAAGCCCACCTCGGGTCCAAAACCTGCCTGAAATGTATTGCTTACATAGCTTACGGATGCATCGTTGTTTGTACCTGTATAGTTGGAATCGAAATCGACCATATTACGCAGATAATAGAGACCGAAAGCTACGCCCAGATAAGGTCTTATCTTTTCTTCGTTAAAATAAAAGTTGCCTTGGGCCGTGAGGTTCATCATCTGATAATTCACTTTAATATCTCCTCTCCTGCTTTGGTTCCAGGTATCTTCATCTTTTGGAAAATAAGCATATCCTAACCCGGAGCCCAGGGACAGCCGAGGGTTAAAAAACCAGAGAGAGCTGAAGTTTATCCCGCCGCCTATGTTAGCCACATCGTTAAAACCAAAATTATCATTTTCAAAACCATTGCTAGGTACCAAAGCTGATATTCCGCCGCCCAAAAGAAGCCCGTTTTGAGACAATAAATTAGTGCATCCCAAAGCCACAAATAATAATAGAAATAGCGATACCCTATGTAAGAAACGCATGTTATACTATTTAAATATTAAAATTAGGTTACTACTCAGCAAGCAAAAACGAAATATAAGTAACATGGTTTCCTTGCTGTATTTGTTTCTGAGTTGCAAAGCGTGAGCAAATATTGGATTCTCCTGTTCTGGATTTTAAAAACATAAATTTGTAGGG